>NZ_NPJE01000002.1:0-82824 GCF_002251205.1 Prevotella sp. P3-92
CCGTTCTCATAGCGGAATGGAACGTATTCCCGCCCTTCCTGCCTGGCGTTTTCCATCTCGTCATTGGCTTCTTGTATGGCATCCCAGCGGTGTCTGATACGCATCTCCTGTACGGCATCACAGGCGACCTCATCAAGAAATACCAAAACGATGACGGCATCGTATTTATGGACGTATTTGATTTCTTGTTGGATAAAGATTCTATATGATAATTTATAAGGAAAAGGCTAATGGCAATCTTGGATATTTCGCCTCCAAGACTGCCATTTATCCCTAAGCAAATCGAGAGTTATAAACTCGAATATTTTATGAAAGCCTAAAGACTATCGGGACAGTATATTTCACCCTGACACAGTTTCCCTTAAGCTTCCCTGGTTTCCATTTAGGCATAGCCTTGACTATTCGCATAGCCTCTTTATCCAAAGAAGGATCAACACTTCTTGTAATCTCAACATCTGTAATTCTTCCATCTTTATCGACAACAAATTTTACTATCACCATACCTTGGATTCCATTTTCTTGTGCAACTACAGGATATTCGAGATTAGCCGCAATGAAGGATGATAAGGCATTAGAGCCACCAGGGAACGAAGGCATTTCTTCTACTTACTCGTAAATTTTATCTGTATCAACCAATTCCGAATTGCCATCTATTGACATCATGATCGGCTTGACAGGTTCCTCTTTTTTAAAAACATAAACATAATTTGCAAGGTACTTGTTTTTTATCCCCAAATCATTAAATTTTACGACCAAAGGCTTGGCATCTTTATACGTTACCTTTGCTGTATCTGCATCTATGAAGAAATCATCATTTATTTCACCATAATACCCTTCTCTATTGCCTCCACGCCAAATCCAATAAGGCTTTCGATTTACGAGTATCGAGGTCGGACAAATCATATTCTGAACATAAACGAACTTGCCAAAACGACGTAGTGGCTCTGCAGTCTGAAATCCCCCATGCTTATTAAAATCCTTTTGAAATTGTGGAGCTTCCGCTGTAGGCACAGATACATATATGGTAGCTCTTATTTCATTAAAATTACATGTAATAGGAAAATATTCTTTGTCGGCATTATACTTTTCCAAATCCAAGCTCCAATTTTCCCCCATTCTATCCTTAATTGCGTCATAGCAAATGGAGTCAAACACAAACTTTGAAGATTGCTGTAAACGTTGTTCGTAAGCTGTAGTCTTCTCGAATTCTCTTATCTCATTCCATGCACTAAATTTTTCCTTCACATTTTTCAAGACTCGTCCTCTGTCGGTCATTTCATATCGTTCGCGTTCTGATTCTTTTGCAGCATTCTCAATAAGTCTTTGCCAAAACAGAGTATTTGAATCCACCGACTTTTTATTTCTTGCACCTCTATTGTTCTTACCAATAGAAGTGGTCTTACCCTTAACCGTTTGAGACGTTTGCCCCATTTTCCTCATTTGAGGCTTTCTCGTTTGAGCATTGCTACCAACCATACATAGCAAAGCTACTATAAGTAAAATAATATGTTTCATAATTTTCCTTTTTTATAGAAAAGCATTAGTACTATTTATTTCCATCTTTATCCCATCATTTTCTCCTCGCGAAAATCTTACGAACCTTTGTCCATCCCACTCTTGAGATTTTCTGACGCAATAAGTTTGGAAGCCATATCCCTTATCTACGATTCTTACCAGAAAAGGATTCCAATCGTAATATGCTTTGTTTATCACTTCTGTTATATCCACGCCATCCAATTCCTTCCGTTCTTTCATCGGAAGTTCCATCACGCAGCTTCCATATTGGTTAAAAGCATCAACGGTATGACGTTCACACTCTGCAGAATGCCAAAACGTTTTACTAGGATACTTCATCTCCATTATCAGAAGCAATCTTCTTTTCAACTCGCCTGATACAATTGCAGGAAAGACAAAATCCTCGTATGATGTTTCATCGTCATAAACGTACACATTATCACCTCCATCCGTCAAATACCAGAAATAGTCATCACCCTCTTTCAGCATTTTAAATGCATATACTTCTTGTGCTTCGTCAGATAAAGTATCACCTTTTGTAGTTTGTGCTTTTGCTGCTTCTTTCACAAGCTCTCTGCCTCCTTCTTTCAGTCCTACCTTTACCCCAACAAACAAAATTACCACAAGTATTGCAGAAAGCACCTTCCAAGACTTTCGCCAGAAAGATGTTTTCTCCTCATGCTCGACAGCGACACTTGCCTCTTCAGGCTCCATACCATCCACTTTTTGAGGTATAGACTTTTCTGCATCAGCATCAAGCCATTCACCGCAATATCTACATTTTTTTGCCACGGCAAGGATTTCCTCACCACAATAGGGGCAACGTTTATGCTTCGTATCCATACATTTCTATTTGTCAACCAAATAAATCTTGATAACCCTTACCCCATTCTCCCCAAGAATAAGATCGAGATGGATGATGTTGACGAATCATTAGTGCCTTGTTTTTACCACCGGTAGAAAACCAACGGGTATAAACCTTATCACCATTGGTAAGAGACATTTCTTCTCCATCCGTTTCCCCGAGACCATAAAGTCTATCGAAGAGACCATAGCCCCAAACAATGATAACATCAGGCTTCAACTCTTCAAGAACCTCCTTGAAGGCAGGAATAGAATCGTTAAATTGTTCATCGGTCTCTTTCACACCAGGAGCCTCAAGATTGAACTGAATGAAATTATAGAATGCTACTTGATTCCATACATATCCTCTATCATCAACAGAAATCTCTCGATTCAACAAAGCTTTGGTTTGACTAGTGAAGCCTTTATAAAAAGCTCCATCCTCTCCACTCAAGAATCCGTCCATCATATCTATTGTAAAACTATGATGGCAAGGACAACCTGCACTATCTGCATCATAGTGACTATGCCCTAATATCAAGACTTTCTTACCACTATTCAAGAATCCTTTCTCGTAATCCTTACCAACAAAAGGATAAGCATTTACATGTTTCATACACTATTCTATTTTAAAGTTATTTGTCGGGGACAAAGATAGTTGTTCTATTTGAAACTATCAAGTCCATAATGGTTCATAAACGAAATTTCTTGATTTCGGCTTTACAATACTCTGTTAATTCTAATGTAATCGTTTGAAAAGCCAGTTAGCCATTATCTCGGCCCAGTGGAAAAGTACTGGGGATTTTTCTTGCTTATAGACTATAGTTGCGCGTGATGAGGACGTCGGTATAATAGATTGAGAAACAAATGTTTCGTGCAAATATGTGGCAGATGCGATTGCAAATCAATTTGTTTTGATGAGAAGAACGACTTTCGTTTGAGACGTGAAGCAGTTCTTTTGTGCACAAATCTCAACGTGATGGTAGAGTAAAATCAATGAAATTGCTGAGTAAAATCATTGAATTTGCAAAACAGCGCACTATCCATTTGACTGTCAAACACTTGCAAAGGCCTTGTTTTTGCTATTCAGTCGGTGGTCGAAGTGTGGTCGAGTCACCATATCTTTTAGGCTTCGAACACACTTTAAAGCTTTAACTTACTGTATGTTATGCTATAGGTGTGGTCGTGTGGTCGAATTTTTCGACAACGCGTGTGCGCGTACGTGTGATCATGTGCGCGTATGCGTGTGTGAAATAATAAGGTTTTTAACGCTCTCCGCTCCTATGGATTTCCACTAACATTGATGAAGAGTTCTTCATTCTGTATAGACTTGCAAAGAGTAATGCTTATCCCCCACAAAATTTCCACTACTGAGCCGGTTTATCGGGTGCGCCCCATTGTATTGTATCTATAGTACATATACCAAAACAAAAGAAGAGAACCATTGCTGATTCTCTTCTTGAGGTGATCCGCTTGGGGCTCGAACCCAAGACCCCAACATTAAAAGTGTTGTGCTCTACCAACTGAGCTAGCGGATCATTGCTTAAAAGCGGATGCAAAGGTACGAAGTTTATTTGAAACTACCAAATATTTTTCTATTTTTTTTGAATTATCTTTTATGCATGTGCCAAATATGGAGTACTTTGCGACGTATTGCAGCGTAATTTAGTATGCCGACAAATATATAAAGTGCGATGCCTGTGAGTAGGCTCGGTGCAAGTGTTGCAGCACTGAAACTTGGATAGAGACTGCCGAAAAGTGGGATGTAATATGTGCGCAGCATGACTATCAGTAGTATGGCAATGACCAGTACCAGCGTATTGACGGTCAGTGTCAACAGGTGGTAAGGACGTGCCACTGTAGAAGGTCGATAACCGATGAGCAGTAGGGTGTCTATCTTTTCCGTGTTCTTTTGTAAGAGCAGGAAGATGCTGAGCAACAAGACATAGAACGCCAAGGCACTGATGAGGAGGCCAACGGCAATGACGATGCCAGTGGTAATGCGCAGAAAAAGAGCAGTGCGTGCTGATTCTGCATCGTCTGCCTCGGTTTCGTATCCTCGGTCGTCAAGGAAAGTAATGAGACGGTCGTCTGTTGGATTGTCAACGCTGACAATAAGACGTGATGGGGTGGCACTGCGGTTGGGTGACAGCCGACGATTCATTTCGTCAATGAAGCGTTGTGGCACCAGAATGGTATTGAGCTTTTTGGAGAAGGCAACCACATGGCCTGTCATCTCTACAGTTTCGTTACTACCGCGCAAAAGAAACCGGATCTTTACCATTTGTACAAGACTCTCAGAAAGTGCGGGAAGTCCTTGGCTGGTAGCAAAGCCGAAATTATAGAGGTTGAGATAGTTGCGTGGCAGAATGATGGGAATATCTGTATCGCCTGGTTGCCATTGCCAGTGAGATAAATCCACATCGATAAACTCATCGGGCACGGCTTCGAAAAACATATCGGTGGAAAACTGTACACCTAATCTTTGGCTACCTAAGGTAGCAACCACCCCAAAGCAAGATGGGGTGAAAGTTCCCACACGAGTGGCAAAAGGTTGTTGGCGCATCTCCTCTATTTCTTCTGGTGAGAAGGTTGGCGCTGTGCCAGTCAACGTGCCGATAGTGTTCACGTGTTTAGCCACCACCATCTGCCCAGGTCGCATAAAGCTGTCTCCACCGGAGAATATCGGAATGATATCGGTGGCAAACTGTATGGCAGCCAATACGATGGTCATGCCACACAGGTTGGCAAGTACAAAACCAGCCAACTGCCATGCATTCATTCCACGGCTGAGCAGTTTGTAGAGCAGATGATGATGGCTCTTCACGTAGTTCTGTTATTTATTAGTTGAGTCCAAATTGTCCGAGCATGGTGTCTGCCAGAATCTCTACAGGATCCTTGTCGGCATCGTTCATATTGACACGGAAGTCAACCTTGGTATCGGCTGTGTCGTAGATCTCGATGCTCTTAATACTCTCCACAGCCGATTGGGCAGCCTTAGCTTGACTGCGGGTGCAGAATCCTTGTATGGCTTTGGCTGCCAGCTGTGCACCGATATGAATATACACGCGGTGGCCTTTGAGGTTGCTTTTCGATACAGCAGGCTTGGCTTCAGCAAATGGCTCGCCACCAATAGCCAAATAGGTAGTACCGTCCTTTTCGCCAAAATTCATCTCTTTGCTGCTCTTGATGCCCAATTGGTTGAGCGCTTCAATAATCTTCTTGTCCTTGGTCTTCAGATAGAGACATACGTTGGGGATGAAGCCTTCCCACTTGCTGATACCTGCGGTGAAGTCGCCATCGATGGTTCCCAGTACACCCTTAGCCATTTCCAATTGGTCGGATTTGATGGTCTTTTGGTTTTTGAAAACACCCATCTTCTCGAGATAGTCGAAATAGGCTTTACCGTCAATATTGCAGAAAATAGACATGCCGTCTGCTGCAATGTAGTTGGCATAGTCGCCGTCGATATTGCGCATCAGCTTCTTTCCTTCTTCAATATTCTGCTTCCAAGCATCACTCTTAGCAATGGCTTCTACGGAAAGCGTAACAGAACCCTTCTCAGAACTCAGGTCAAGGAGTATTGAGAGGGCCTTCATGTCAAGACCGTTAGGCAGTAAGGCTTTCTGTTCTGCGGTCAACTGATTTTGTGCAACACCCATGGGAATGAGCACCTGCATGATGCCTTTTGCATCAGCGAGTTTGCTGAAGTCGTCACTCTCTGCCATTGTACCCTTGGTGTCGGCATTGAACTTCTTAATGACATCGTCGATGGTGCCGTCAGAAACCACGAAACAGTCATCGTCGAAGGCAATCACATTGGTTCCTTCTCCGATATATTGTATGCCGTCTTTTTCTTTTGGAGCCTTATCCAAGGCGGTAAGCAACTTCACGAAATCGTCTTTGTCGAGCAGTTCGCCCACCAGCAATGCATTTTTGCCTTCGGCATTGGTACTTACCCATAAGGGTTGGCGTAGGTCGATACCGGCCTTAGCAGGATCTTCAGCTACAGCTTTCAATACTGCTTTAGCTTCTTCATTCTTACCCATAGCCTCCAGATTCTTTGCCAGCTGCTGTTTTACGGCATCGTTGTCGGCAGCTTTACTCTTGTCGAGAATCTGCTTCACATCGATGCGCATAGTAATGGCATCGTCAGGCAGGAAGCGTGCTGTCTTACTGGATTTCGAACACGAGGTGAATGCCACAACAGCTACAAGGAGCATCAGGGCGAGTTTCGTCGTTTTCTGTTTCATAACATTTAGGTTTAAGGGTTATTGTATAAAAGGTGAATAGGCTATTGTTGTTCGGCTTGAAGTGCTTTCTTGTAACATTCGCGGCAGAGCGGTTCATACTCCATGGTTTCGCCCAAGAGTACACGACGGTCGCTGTCAACGGTGCGGTGGCTGACATACGCCAGTGAACCGCATTTTACACAAATGGCATGTACCTTCGTTACATCATCAGCAATGGCACAGAGTGCTGGCATTGGTCCGAAAGGAATGCCTTTAAAGTCCATGTCGAGTCCTGCCACGATGACGCGCACACCACGGTTGGCCAATTGGTTGCATACGTCCACCAGACCGTCATCGAAGAACTGTGCCTCGTCGATACCCACCACATCGATGTCACTTGATAGCAACAGAATGCTGGCAGACGACTCAATAGGAGTTGATGAGATGGTGTTATGATCATGGCTCACCACCTCTTCATCGCTGTAGCGTGTGTCGATGGATGGTTTGAAAATCTCGACTTTCTGTTTTGCAAACTGGGCACGGCGTAAACGGCGTATGAGTTCTTCTGTCTTTCCTGAGAACATCGAACCGCATACTACCTCTATTCTGCCTGGGCGGCGCACTTCACCAATCATGCTTTCTGTAATCATGCTACAAATGTAGGCATTTTATTTGAATTACACCAATATCTTCTCTTACTTTCGATAAAAAACTTCTATTTTCTCACAAATCGGTCATTAGGATTTGCTTCTGCCTTCGTTTTCTCGCCAAGGCAGAGTTTTAGCAAACTTGCTTAAGTTCATTTGACTTAACGAAAACGGGGCATTGGTTTTTAATTTCTCTCTATTTCTGCTGTGTAAAAGGAGTGTCGTAGGTGATAAGCTTTAGTGAATAAAAGTTACTTTCATCCCGTAACAACAAGAAAAATAATAAATTTCTTTGTGTTTTCCATGCTTATTCGTAACTTTGTCCCCTGTTATGGGTATCCTGTATATCGTTCCCACGCCTGTTGGCAATATGGAGGACATGACTTTTCGGGCAGTCCGTATCTTGAAAGAGGCCGACCTCGTGTTGGCGGAAGATACGCGTACTTCCGGTAACCTGCTGAAACATTTCCAGATTCAGCAGCATTTACTTTCGCATCATAAATTCAATGAGCACGGCACAAGTGCATCAATAGTAGAACGGCTCAAAGCCGGACAAACCATAGCCCTCATCAGCGATGCGGGTACACCAGGTATTTCCGATCCCGGATTCTTCTTAGTGCGTGAAGCGGTGCGTGCTGGCATAGAGGTGCAAACCTTGCCTGGTGCAACGGCATTCGTGCCGGCATTGGTTAGTAGCGGTCTGCCTTGTGATCGTTTCTGCTTTGAGGGATTTCTGCCTCAGAAGAAGGGACGCCAGACCAAACTACAGTCGCTGGTTGATGAAGAGCGCACGATGATATTCTATGAGTCACCCTACCGTGTATTGAAAACTCTCCAACAGTTGGCAGAGGTGATGGGACCCGATCGTCAGGTTAGTGCTTGTCGTGAGATTAGCAAAGTACACGAAGAGAGTGTGCGTGGCACTTTGGCAGAAGTCATTGCCCATTTTCAAGAGCACGACCCACGTGGTGAGTTTGTCATAGTCTTGGCAGGCAAGCCCACATGAAAGTAAAACACTTATGTATAATATAAAATAGGTAATAAGACAAAACACAAGAATTATGAAAAAGATGATAGTTTTGGCCATTGGCGCCATGATGCTTGTGGCTTGCGGACAGAAAGGTCCGAAAGCAGAAGAAGTGAAGATAGCCCAAAAGACCGATTCACTCAATCGCATCATCCAACAGAAGGATAACGAGATCAACGACATGGTTTCCACCATCAATGATATCGAAGAGGGCTTCCGTGCCATCAATCAGGCACAGAATAGAGTTACCGTTGCCCAACAGGGTGAGGGTGCCAATGCTGTGGAGCGCATTCGCGAAAATATTCAGATTATCCAGCAGACCATGCAGCACAATCGCGAACTTATCAATAAAATGCGCAACCAGCTTCGCCAAAGTTCGGTAGCAAGTGATGAACTGCGCCGCACCCTCGACAATCTCACCCGTCAGATGGAGGAGAAGGATGCTCAGATGCGTCAGCTTCGTGCAGAACTTGAAGCCAAGGATGTGCGCATCGGTGAACTCGATAAGGAGGTGACCAACCTCAATACCAATGTGTCATCGCTGAAGGAGGAAAGCAGTCAGAAGTCGCAAACCATCTCTGTACAGGACAAGCAGCTCAATACCGCATGGTTTGTTTATGGTACAAAGAAAGAACTCAAAGAACAGCGTATCATTGTAGATGGTAAAGTACTCCAGTCAAACTTCAATCGCGACTATTTCACCAAGATAGATATCCGTGTGGATAAGGAGATACGCCTCTATTCGCGTAGCGCACAACTACTCACCTCACATCCGCAAGCCAGCTATACGCTCGACCGCGATGCCAACAAGCAGTATGTGCTTCGCATCACCAATCCACAATTGTTCTGGTCCACCAGTAAGTATCTCGTGGTATTGGTGAAATAAAAACACGATATAAACACAATACATACAAATAAAGATTAAATGAAACGGACTTTAGTTCTTCTGTTGGTGGCGATGACAACATCGTTGCAAGGTTTTGCCATTGTTAGAAGCCAACAAGTGATGAAAGAGATTGCCAATCGGCAATTGCAACAGATGGGTATCAATGGAATGGTGACACTTGCCACCGAAACCAATACCTATGCCATCTATCGTAGTGCCATGCAGGGATTTGTCGTCGTGGGAAAAACAAGCGAAGGCAGAGCGGTGTTAGGTTATTCAAAAACCAATTTCGATGCCAAACATCTGCCTTGCGGATTGAAATGGTGGTTGAAAGCTACCGACAAGGCATTGCAACAGCAACATTATTCTGCCGATGAGCAACCAGACTTCACGGTAGTTGATAATCTGTTGCAAACGAAATGGGGACAGGATATGCCTTATAACTACTATTGTCCAACAGTAAAGGGAGAACACCTGCCTTGCGGATGTGTGGCAACAGCCATGTCTCAAGTGCTTCGCTATTATGCCTATCCCACTCATGCAGAAGGTCCTGGAAGTTATACTACTGAGATTTATAATGAAACCTTGAATGCCTATTCCACAAAGACTGTGGTGGAGAACATCAAATCCGACTACGACTGGGACAATATTCCTTATGATCCCCGTGCTGCTGACGTAACAGAAAAACAGCAGCAGAACGTAGGACAGTTGGTCTATGACTGTGGTCGTGCCGTTAATATGAATTATGCCTCAAACGGAAGCGGTGCCTATTCAGACGATGCGGCAGCAGCTTTTGCTACGGTCTTCGGTTATAATGAGGATGCCACCCATTATGTGCTTCGCGACTTCTATTCCGACAGCGAATGGATGAATATTGTCTATACTGAATTGGCAGAAGGACGCCCCATTATCATGGGAGCCAGTGATGACTCAGGCCGAGGTGGACATGCATTTCTGCTGACTGGTGTTGATGCCAACGGTATGATTTATGTTAACTGGGGATGGAATGGTGTTTGTGATGGTTATTATGCCATCGACAAACTAAATCCTGATAACAGCTTTGCCTTTAATTCCGGACAGGAAATCATCACACGACTCATCCCACAGAAAGAGGCTGTGACAGGAATGCCCTTTGAGTCGCACATGGGATGTACCTCGTCGCTCAGCGGTCTCTCGATCACACCCGAAGGACAGCTTAGTGTATCGCGCATCAATCTCTTCAATACAGGCCATCTGGATTTTGATGGTACAGTAGGAGTCCTTTTGGAGAATACCGCAGAAGGTTCCACCGAAAAGCAATATTTCGAATATGTCAATATCAATCTGGCCCCCTATGACCGATACAATGGCTCAGCACGTCAGACCTATGATCTTAGTGGCTTGACAGCCGGCACCTATCGCGTGCGTCTTGTAGCAAAAGATGTAAAGGATGCCGATTATCGACCAGTGCGTGGTCTGGGTGGCAAGTTCTACGAACGCCTATTGACCAAGTCTGCTGATGGCACTTGCGAACTCGCCGAACAGACTACAGGTATTCATCAGGCTAAGGTGGCGACCGATACCAGCGTGCACTATTACGATATGCAGGGTCGTAGCGTATCTGCCAACCACCGCGGATTGACCATTATTCGGCAGAATGGCAAAACCAGAAAGGTGATGCGCTAACACATCAGAAACACGTTTTCGTTAAGCCAAATGGACAGAGTTAAGTTTACTTGTCCTCTGCCCATTTGGCGAGAAAAGATGCCATGAAATGGAACAAATTATAAAAGAACTACATGAGTGTGGGTAAAAATATCTATAATAAAGTTAAAGTATATTAAATATTGAATCAAAGCTGCCAAAACTCTTGCATTTCGGGGGTGTCATGTTGTATCTTTGTGTTTCAAGCCGAGGATGATTTCAAAAACAAGAAAGAAACCTTTAAACCAAAAATCAAACAACTATCCCAACAACTAAAATGCTGCTTATGTTTACAAAATCAACAAATTCCCATGCTATCAGGTCACGACAGAAGGCCCACGATTTCCCGATCACTTCTCGTTCGGTTCTCGTTGACTTCTCGTTAGGTCCTCGTTCGTCTCTCGTTCGTCTCTCGTTGCTTATTCGTTAGTCTATCGAAGACCGATCGAGGACCGAACGAGGAACAAGCGAAAAACGAACGAAAGAGCAACGAACGTCGATCGAGAAACCGACGAGAATCTATCGAAAACTCGACGAAATGCCACCATCATGGCTGGCAAAACACCCTTCTGCAACCACAAACCAGCAATATGCCTTTTTGCTTCTACTCTGCCGATGTAGAACCCCTTGCTTCCTGTCCACACTGAGTATTTTCGAGGCGAACAAAGCCATTTCGTCCATCCTGTGGATCTCTATGGTCCAACCATGTAGAAACCCCTTCACGGGCTTCAAGTGCCTTGTTATTCTCCAGACAACCGACAGAGATAATCCTCTGTCCACCCCAAACACCCTGCCGCAAGCCCAACAGCCCCATCCTCATAGGCCAAACCATAAAAATCATGCAAAGCCACATAAGAGTCCTCCATGTTACCATTTTGTGTAATGTAAGTAAGGTAACTTTACAACGGTAATACAAGGAGCGTCCAATATATTTACAGTATAATAAAAAAAGTATGCTCTCCTCACGGAGAACATACTCTCAAAATTTGGTATGGAAAATATCAATTACATGATCATTTTAAACACCTGACCAATCTTCAGCTCCTGCTGATAAGATCCGTTGTCTGCGATGTTCAGAGAGTAGGTAGATGTGGGCTTATTTTGGTGGTATCGTAGGAAAATGGCGTTGGAGATTATTGGATTCAGGCAAATTTTAATCTGTCGGAAGTCAGGTTTGCAGGTAAAACATCTTGCTTTTTTGTAGCATTGTTGGATGGTGTGGAATCGTGTGAATAGTTAGTATTCATTAGTGTTCTGAATAAACACTTATACCTATATATTATACGCGTGCGCACGTGAAGAGTTATAGTTTCGTTAATAAATTCGCCGAAAATTCGTCAAAACGAAAAAAAATAGGCGCAAATGCTACTTTTTTTAAGAATAACCTTGTTTATTGTGAAAAAATGTTGTATATTTGCACGGAAATAGTGAGCAAAGTATAATAAGTGCAAACTTTAATAAGAAATGAGTGGAAATTTATATGCATAATTAGTGAATAATTAAAGCATAATTCCCGTTGATCGGGTCAAGACGAAATATCAATTATATCAATATTATAACTTAATAATTAACGAGAGTGTTTATGGAAAAAAGACTCATGATGTTTTTGGCAGGCTTGTTCCTCAGCCTTGGAATGGCCTTTGCCCAGACAAAAGTCACTGGTACCGTAATTTCTCAAGAGGACGATCAGCCCATTATTGGTGCTTCAGTTCTCGTACAGGGCCAGCGCTCCGGTACAGTGACCGATGTTGATGGTAAGTTTACCATCAGTGTGCCATCAGGCAAGAAAATCACTATCAGTTACATCGGTATGGAACCCCAGACCGTAACACCTAAGAACGGTATGACCGTGACGCTCCGCTCCAGTGCAGAACTGCAGGAAGTGGTTGTGACCGGTATGCAGAAGACCGACCGCCGACTCTTTACAGGTTCTACTACTAAGGTGGATGCCGAAAAGGCCAAGTTGGACGGTGTGGCAGATATCTCCCGTTCGCTTGAAGGACGTGCGGCTGGTGTATCGGTGCAGAACGTAAGTGGTACTTTCGGTACAGCTCCGAAGATTCGTGTTCGTGGTGCTACGTCTATCTATGGCTCATCACGCCCCCTTTGGGTTGTTGATGGCGTCATCATGGAAGATGTGACCGAGGTTGATGCCGACCAATTGTCATCAGGTGATGCAGAGACATTGATTTCTTCTGCTATTGCTGGTTTGAACGCAGACGACATCGAATCGTTCCAGATTCTGAAAGACGGTTCAGCAACTTCTATCTACGGTGCACGTGCCATGTCTGGTGTGATCGTTGTGACCACTAAGAAAGGTAAGTCTGGACAGACCCGTATCAACTACACCGGTGAGTTTACCATGCGTTTGAAGCCTTCTTATTCAAACTTCAACATTATGAACTCGCAGGAGCAGATGGGTATCTACAAGGAGTTGGAGGCCAATGGTCTGATCAGCTTTGGTCGTACCTACCGTGCTTCATCAAGCGGTGTCTATGGTAAGATGTATCAGTTGATGAACACTTACAATCCTGCAACAGGTTCGTTCATGTTGTCTCAGACTGAAGAGGCTAAGAATGCTTACCTCCGTGAGGCTGAGATGCGCAACACCAACTGGTTTGACGAGTTGTTCTCTAATGCTATCCAGCAGAACCACTCTATCAGCATGTCAACAGGTACCGACAAGGCTCAGTACTATACCTCGTTCTCTATCATGGACGACCCAGGATGGACCGAGCAGTCAAAGGTTCGCCGTTATACTGCATCTATCAATGCCATGTATAATGTGAACAAGAAGGTCTCTCTCAACATGATTGCCAATGCCAGCTACCGTAACCAGCGTGCTCCTGGTACTACCAGTCAGAGCGTCGATGCGGTGACCGGTAATGTAAGCCGTGACTTCGACATCAACCCTTACTCTTATGCGATCAACTCAAGCCGTGCGCTTGATCCTAACGAGTTCTATACTCGTAACTATGCTCCTTTCAATATCCACAATGAGTTGGCAAACAACTTCATGAACCTCGACGTAGTGGATTTGAAATATCAGGCAGAACTCAAGTATAAGCCCATCAAGAAGGTTGAGCTTACTGTACTCGGTGCCTACAAGTACTCTACCACTACTCAGGCCAACGAGATTCACGAGAACTCTAATATGGCACAGTCATTCCGTGCAATGGACGATGCCACCATCCGTGACAACAACCCTTGGCTCTACACCGATCCCGATAAACCCAACTCCAAGCCTGTATCAGTGCTTCCTGTAGGTGGCTTCTATCGTGAGACCAAGTATAAGATGACCAGCTGGGACTTCCGTGCTACTGCACAGTATAACGATGTATTCAACGAAGACCATATCGTGAACCTCTATGGTGGTATGGAAATCAACGATACACAGCGTAGCCGCAGTTACTTCAACGGTGTGGGTATGCAGTATGACATGGGCTACCTCGGATCATACGACTACCTCTTCTTCAAGCAGTCAGCAGAGCAGAACGCTATGTACTACAGCTTGAGCAACAGCTATGGTCGTGAAGTTTCATTCTTCGCCACCGCTACCTATTCTTGGAAGGGCCGCTACGTTATCAACGGAACTACCCGTTACGAAGGTTCTAACCGTCTGGGTAAATCTCGTTCAGCACGTTGGTTGCCTACATGGAACGTCTCTGGTGCATGGAATGCTCACGAAGAGCCTTGGTTCCAGAAGACTTTCAAGACTGCGTTGACACACGCTACCCTGAAGGCTTCTTACTCACTGACTGGTGACAAACCTGCTGTGACCAACTCACAGGCTATCATTCAGTCGTTCAACCCCTGGCGTCCATTCGCAAGCGATAAGGAGTCTGGACTTAACATTTACGACTTCGCTAACCCCGATCTGACCTATGAAAAGAAACATGAGCTCAACATTGGTGTTGACCTCGGCTTCTTGAACAACCGACTCAACGTACAGTTCGACTGGTATCGTCGTAACAACTACGACTTGATCGGTATGCGTACCACCAACGGTACCAAGGGTACTATCAACGAGTTTGCCAATGTCGCTTCTATGCGTTCACATGGTGAGGAACTTTCTATCTCTTCTAAGAACATTATCAGCAAGGACTTCAAGTGGAACACCGACTTCATCTTCTCTCACGTGAAGACTAAGATTACCGAACTCGACAACCGTTCACGTTTGATCGACATGGTAACCGGTACCGGTTTCGCTAAGAAGGGATATGCTTACCGTTCACTCTTCTCATTCGACTTCAAGGGACTTAATGCCAATGGTATTCCTCAGGTAGTTAATGAAAGTGGTGAGGTGGTAACCAGCGACATCTACTTCCAGAGTCGCGATATCGACTACCTCGTTTACGAAGGACCTACCGATCCTACCATTACCGGTTCACTCGGCAACTCGTTCACTTATAAGAACTGGCACCTGAACATCTTCGCTACCTATGCTTTCGGCAATGTGGTACGCCTTGATCCTGCTTTCTATGCCAGCTATTCTGACCTCGACGCTATGCCGAAGGAGTTCAAGAACCGTTGGACCGTTTCTGGTGACGAGAACAAAACCACTATCCCTGCTATTCCTGACCTCCGTCAGCTGCAGGCAGACACTCAGCTCTCTTATGCTTTCAACGCTTACAACCGTTCTACCGACCGCGTTGCTAAGGGTGACTTCATCCGCATGAAGGAGATTTCAGTGTCATACGACTTCCCACAGACTTGGCTCAACGCTCTCAAACTGAAGAGTGCCAGCATCAAGCTGCAGGGTACCAACCTCTTCCTGATCTACTCAGACAAGAAACTCAACGGACAGGATCCTGAATTCTTCAACACCGGTGGTGTGGCTGTTCCTATGGCCCGTCAGTTCACCTGCACCGTAAGAGTTGGACTTTAATCAAACTTAATAGAAAGGAACAATAAGATGAAAAAACTTAGCATATTATCACTGGCCGCAGGAATGCTCGCACTTGCTTCGTGTGACAGCTATCTTGACAAGCTCCCCGATGATCGCGCCGAGGTTAACAGCCTTGACAAGGCAAAGAAGTTCCTCGTATCGGCCTATCCCAACCATTCGCCCAACTTTGTCTTCTTTATAAGTGGCGACAACGTGAGCGACAATGGTGTACTTTATAACGCACAGCCCAACCAGATGAATGCCTACAAATGGCAGCCCATTGAGACTGAGAATAACGACGACCCGAAGCAGGTTTGGAATGCTAACTACGAGGCTGCGGCTGTAGCCAATATGGCACTTGAGGCGTTGGCAGGCGATGAATCTGCTGATGCTCAGGCACTGCGTGCCGAAGCACTGCTCTGCCGTGCATTCGCCATGTTCCAGAATGCCAATATGTTCTGTATGGCATGGAACGATTCTAAGGCTGACGAATACCTCGGTATTCCTTATCCTAAAGTAGCTGGTGAATCTGTCAACGAGCGCGGAACGCTGCGTCAGACCTATGAGAATATCAATGCTGATATCGAAGAGGCTCTTCCTCTGCTCAACGATGGTTATCTCACCGTACCTAAGTATCACTTCAACCAGAAGGCTGCTTACGCCTTTGCTGCCCGCTTCAACCTGTTCTATCAGAACTGGGACAAAGCTATCGAATACGCTACCAAGGCATTGGGTGGAAACCCAAGCAGTCTGATGCGTGACATGGACAGCTATGCTCCTTTGGCTGGCGTTGATGACATCCACAACAAATGGATCCGTTCTGGTGAGAACTGCAACCTCATGTTTGTCGATGCCGTTTCTATCAACGGACGTGTCAACCGTGGTTCGTCAAGTTACAAGCGTTTCTGCCACAACATGGATGTGCTCAAATCACAGACTATGTGGGCTAAAACTCCTTGGTCTGACGTATCCAGTAGTGCAGCAAAGAATGCCCTTCAGGAAGCTCGTCTCATGTATGGTAGTAACCAAGCAGTGTATATGCCCAGCTTGATCGAGGACTTCGAAATCAAAGATAAGATCAACCAGACTGGTTATGCCCACGTGGTTGACCCCGTCTTCACCGGTGACGAGACTATCTTGACACGTGCTGAGGCTTACATCATGAAGAAGGAATACGACAAGGCTCTTGCCGACATGAACACATGGCTCACCGCTCACTGCGATGTGACTTCACCCAAGTTCTTGACGCTCACAGTTGATAATGTTAATACAGCGCTCAATGCCATCCGCATGACCGAGGTTCCCTCACGTGCAGTGAGCGAAGAGAGCATCAAGAAGCCGCTCAACCCACAGGGCTTCACCGTTGAGGAAGGCACACAGACCAATATGATCTATACAGTGCTCCAGATGCGTCGTATCACCACCATCTATCAAGGTCAGCGTTGGCTCGACATCAAGCGTTGGGGTATTGAGTTCACCCACCATCTTGACGGCGAAGACAATCTCGTCTTCAAGGCAGGTGACCTTCGCGGTGCTATCCAGTTGCCTTACGACGTCATAGAAGCTGGACTTGAGCCTAACCCCAGAGAGACAGCAACCCAGAATTAATTATAACGAACGAAAGGAATAAAGATATGATGAAACATATTACAATGTCGCTCGTTGCACTGCTCATGAGTGTTGCATTCGTGTCGTGTGACAACGACGATCCCAATAGCGAATCGATCTTCAAGACCGAAACGAAGAACGAGACCGAGTTCGACAAGTGGCTCAACACCAACTTCGTGGAGCCATACAACATCAAACTCTACTATCTGTATAACGACAAGCTGACGGACAACTACTACAACGTAGTGCCTGCCACCATCACCAACTCGAAGGCTATGGCCAAGATGATCAAACACGTATGGCTCGACGCTTATGTAGAGGCTTGCGGTGCAGACTTCTTGAAGGCAAATGCTTTCCGTGTGTTCCAGTTTATCGGTTCACCAGAATACAACGGTAAGGGTGAAATCGTGCTCGGTACTGCTGAAGGTGGTGTTCAGGTGACCCTGTTCCGACTCAATGAGCTTGACCTCGACCATATCTATGTGAATCAGGATGAGCCGTTCCGTGCGCATGCCAAACTGCCTCTGGACCTCAACTACTGGTACTTCCACACCATGCACCATGAGTTCTGTCACATCTTGACACAGAAGAAGTACTACAGCACCGACTTCCAGACCATCTCTGCCGGTAAGTATCACTCTACCGACTGGATCAACGTGGATGACGAAGATGCTGTTAAAGAAGGATTCGTTACCGGTTATGCCAGTGGTGAATACAATGAGGACTTTGCTGAGGTTTATGCCAACTACGTCACTTCAAGCGATGAATCTTGGAAAGCACGTCTTGACAAAGGTATTGAATATACTGTAACAGGTCTCAATGCCAAGGGTGAGACTATCCAAGTTGCATTCTGGGGCAAACCTACTAATGCTCAGTTGGCAGGTGCAGGTTTTGCAAGTATTAAAGGTGCCATGATCAGTTCAACGCAAGGTGCTGATATCATCAATGCCAAACTTGAAATCGTGCGCAGCTATCTGCAAGACTCTTGGGGTATCGACCTTGAGAAGCTCCGCGCTATCGTGCTCCGCCGTTCGGCAGAGGTTATGAATATGGATTTAACAACTCTTAATTAAGCAATCCGACTATGAAAAAGATCTATAACATTCTGTTCGTCCTTCTCGCTGGTCTGTCGTTCGTGGCATGTTCCAACGAAGTGGATGACGTATTCGATAAGTCGTCTGCCGACAGAATCCAGGAGGCTATCAATGCCGACATGAAACTGCTGGTTGATGCACCTAATGGTTGGCTGATGGAGTATTATGGCGCCAGCAAGTATGGTGGTTACAATATGTTCGTCAAGTTCAATGCTGACAACACCGTAACAGCTGCCAACGAGTTCTTTGAAGAGGGCACTCGTGCTACCTCTCACTTCAAACTTGAGCAGAGTCAGGGTGTACTGCTCTCATTCGACGAGTATAATGAAATCTTCCACATCTTCTCTGATCCTGCCAACATATTGCAGGTAGGTGACAAGGGTAAGGGATTTGAAGGCGACTTTGAGTTCCGTGTCATCAAGGCAGAGGCAGACCGCTTCGAACTTCAGGGCAAGAAGCACGGTCAGAAGATTGTGATGACCCGTGTGGCAGAAGACCTCAACTGGGACAACTACTTCAAGGCTGTAGAAGACATGGAAAAGCTGTTGACCTACAAGACCTATGCCATCGAGTTTGGCGGCGAGGCTCCGCTGACCATCGTAAAAAGCGATCGTACCTTCACCTATCACGATGCTGAAACCGATAAAGATGTGCTTATCCCATACATCGTTACCGATCAGGGCTTGAAATTCAAGAAACCAATTGTGATTGGTACTGATTCTATCAACATGCTGACTCCTGCTGCTGACGATACTTGGAAGACTGACGGCAAGGGTTGGACCGTGAACTATGTATTGCCTACTCTTGTAGAGCAGCTCACTGATCCTAACACATTCTGGTCGTTCAAGAAGGGTAAAATGAGCAGATTGGCTGCTCTTTACTTTGCACAAGCTGAGAAAGCCAGTGCTGCAGAAGGTGAGGACGTTATATTTATCGCATTCGGTGTGAATCCTAATGCTCCTAATCTTGGATGGGGTGTATTCTTCCGCAGTGGTAACTATATAGGAACGCTTCTTCCAACAGTAACTCCGATTGATGGCACTCACCTCTCATTGGCTATGAAGGGTTACGACCAAAATGGTCAGTACTATTTTAATAAAGGTTATAATTACATCACCAATGGTATCCTCCGTGGAACATTCGAATTGAGCACCGACAATCCTAAGAACCCATCATACATCCGCTTGACTCGCACCGATGCTAATGCTCCAGGTGAATGGATGGATGTATTCCCCGGTCTGGATTACTACGATGCAGACGAATAAGAGAAATTCTCTTTAAGTCTATAAATGAATAAAGGTGTGACTCCTATATGGGGTCACCCTTTTTTCTTGCCTATATGCCAGATTATCATTACCTTCGTCTCGCACTATCAAACATGATACTCAAACGCTGAAAGATGACACGCGAACAATGTCTGGAACTCAACATGATGGCAGAAACGATTTGCCGATAAATCATGATATGAGCGAAGTGTGGTACTTCATGATTTGCTGCACAACAGGGTGATGACGAAACCAACAATGAAGATGACACACGTGCCGAGCACGATAGAGAGATAGGGATGGAGATGTGGTCCAGGCAGATTGAGTGGTCCAGCCAACGATATCCAACCGATGACAAGGATGCCCGACAGACAACCGATGAAGGCGGCACGACGACCGATGTGTCGCGTGCAAGCCAAGAAAAACAATCCCAACATGCCACCAGAGAAAATGCTACTCAACGTCCACCAAGCATCGATGATACTCTCTACCTGCAACATGGCAAGCGCTACCAGGGCACCCAAGACGCCCACGACAACTGAAGCGATGCGCAATACAACGAGTTCGGGACCCGACGCAGTGCAGGTGTTGCCCTTGCGACGACGCCAATGGGGCAATAAGGGACGGAAATAGTCGGTCAGAATGATGGTGGCTGCCGATGTGACACTGGTCGATACGGTACTCATGCCCGCAGCAAAGATACTGGCAATGAGCAGCCCGCGCAGTCCCAAGGGCAAACTATCCACTATGAAATAAGGGAATACATAGTCGGGTTTGGCAGCAATAGCGTCGGGCAGATAACCTGTGCCCGACTCGTAGAAAGCATAGAGCGATGTGCCGATCATGAAAAATAGTGCAGAGACCGGTATGAAGAGATAGCCACCGAATAGGGCAGAGAAGCGTGCATCGCTGTCGCTCTTGGCAGCATGATAACGCTGCACGTAGTTTTGATCGATGCCATAATTCTGCAGATTGGTGAAGATGCCATAGATGAGACATACCCAGAAGGTGCTCTCGGTGAGACTTGCACCGAACGATCCCAACGACAGTTTGTTGCCTTCGGGAGAGTGGGTGGCAATGTCGATAATCTGCATAGGACCCTCAGGCAACGAGAATATCAGTATCAGCAAACACAATAGTGCACCACCGATGAGAATGAAGCCCTGTATGGCATCTGCCCATATCACCGCACGCAAACCGCCCAGCATCGAATAGATGACGATGGCAACGGTGGTGGCGATGATGACCACATGGAGATTCCACCCCATCAGAATATACATGGGTACTGCCAACAGATAGAGGATGCTGCCCATACGGGCTATTTGTGTGAACAGATAGCATGCCGAAGCATAGAGGCGAGCCCATGGACCAAACTTCTCTTCAAGGAAACTGTAGGCAGATACCGAACCGCTCTTGCGGTAGAAAGGTACGAAATAGCGAGCTGCAATCCAACTGGCTATCGGTATGGATAACGAGAAAACGAAAGCGTTCCAGTTGCTGGCATAGGCTTTACCGGGATAGCCGATATAGCTGATGCTCGATACATAGGTGGCAAAGATAGACATGCCCACTACCCATCCGGGCAGCGATTTGCCTGCAGAAGTAAATTCATCGGCAGAACTTCCTCGACGGAAAAAGGTACAGCCGAAGACTACGATGCCGATGGTGAATAGCAGAAATACGATGAAGTCGATAATATGCATAGGGTATAGTTAGTGTTGTAGAATCTGTTGTGAACGATGGTGACTGCCGCCTTCCAACTGTTCGCTACCTCCGTAGGGCAGTTGCAGCGTGGCATGGTCACCCTGCGGAATCATGATGTCGATATAGAAAGTGTGTCCCTCAATTCGCCAATCTACGCTTACGGTGCCGTGTGCCGATGCCGTAGAACCTTTACACCAGTGGATGTCGCCCACGGGGTGAGGCGCTATCAGCAGGTCGTTGCCCCGTCGCTGTATGCCCAGCAGGTCGGGTATGAGGAAATTTTCAATATGAGCCATCATGAAGTGGTTCATCGATGCACCATGCTTCGGATTCCACTGTTCGGTGAGTGTTGTCATGCCTTGCTTGATCTGATAGCCATAGCCTGGTACCTCGTCGTGGTTGAGCATGCGGTAGAGCAACTCCCGTTGTCCACCGTCGATGAGTGCTTTGAAGAGATAGCGGTTGCCTATATCGCCCGTGGTCAATCGGTCACCATGCTGATGGATATCAGCCACGAGTTGATCTAACACCGCCTGACGGTCGCCATCGGGAACGAGATTCATACAGAGTGCGATGGCTTGGGCACACTGGCTGCCAGAGGCATAACGATGGGTTTGCGGATTGTAGAATTCGCGGTTGAAAGCCTCTCGGATGCTATCGGCACGTGCTTCTCCCATCAGATGGTTCCACCAGTAATAATGTGCGGTAGATACCAAAGGCATGGGAGTGTTGCGCGCAAAACCAGCACGCCAGGGACCATAGTCATACCAATCGCCAAGTCCCATGCGCAGTATGTAACATGAGTCTTGCGACGCCAGATAATCGACATAGCGCTTCATCGGCTTGTAGTACTGTCGGATGAGACTATCGTCACCATAGTATTGCTGATAGAGAAACGGCAGCGCGATAAGTGCCCCGCCCCATTCAGGCGATTCGAGGAAGGGTTTTGCCCAGTCGCCGGTAAACACGGTATATTCTGGAGCTGTCTCAGGCATAGCTCCATTGGGGTGTTGGGCATCTGCCATGTTCTGCATGGTCTGTTGTATCATCGTTCTGCAGTCGTAGTTGTAGAGCAATGCCTCGCCGTTGAGCCAGTCTTGTTCGAGCCATCCCAGTTTCTCACGGTGCGGGCAATCGGTCCATACCGCCTGCCAGTTGCTGCGTATGGCACGGTCGATGATGCGGTGGGTGGCATTGATGCGTGGGTTGCTACACTCAAAACTGCTGGTGCGTGGTGCTGCATTATAGACAAAGCAAGATCGGATATGGCGTAAAGTCTCGATGTCGCCCTCTACTTGGAGGTATCGGAATCCATAATAGGAGAAGACAGGATGCCATGTCTCTGTGCCCTTTCCACTAAGCGTGTAAGTATAATAATGTGGGCGACCGGTTTGCTTCTGATTGCAGCGCAGGTCGTCGGTGAGTGTTTCTGCCGGTGTAATCTTGATGTGTTGACCACGCTTTCCCTTGACGGTAATCTCAGGAAATCCCGCAAGGTTCTGCCCCATATCGAACACCAATATAGAGTCGCGACGCAAAGTTTGCGCCACTTCATAGTGTTCCATCACTTTGACAGGATATGCCAACTGAGGACGCAGGATTCCTTTGGGTGCCTGTTGCACCACAACAGGATGCCATGTGGAGGAGATGCGTGCATCGTAGTCTTCGCCACCATACAGGCTGTTGAAGGTGATGGGCGATAGACTCCACTGCCATGCGGCATCGCTGACAATCGTCTCTTTACTGCCATCGTGATAGGTGATGTGTAGTGCCAGCAGTAGTGTGGGTGGTCCAAACGAAACCTTTAGTTTGTGATAGCGTCCGCCCTGCTCGTTGTAGAATCCGTTGCCCAATAGCACCTGAACGGTATTCATGCCACGCTGCAGACAGGTATCCACTTCATAGGTATTGTAGAACACCGTCTTGTCGTAGTCGCTCCATGCTGGTGAAAACTCAGCATCGCCTACTGTGCGGCGGTTTATGGACAACTTGTAGCACCCCAGTCCGGCAATCTGCACGGTGGCATGGGCAACCCGTTTCTTGAGCTGGAAGTTGCGTGCGATATAGATGCTGCGGCGCGACAACGTGTCGGCAGCGTTCCATAGTGCGCGAGTTTGTTTCAATATGCCTCCCGTGTAGTGTCTGCCTTCTGGAATGTTTGCCTGCTGTCGGGTGATGGCACCAATCCATTGTGCCTCGCCGAAGCAAGTTGGCGACTGGGCAGCCATTCGGAGGGTGATGGCGAACAGTAGGAAGAGTATGCCGCGCTTAGTCATAATGCGTTGTTGATGGTGAGTTTGCCGATGGTGTCACGTTGTCCTGCCAACTGTCCGTCGATATAGACGCGCAGTCCTTTGCCTAAGTGGTAGCGAGATCCGTCGTGGTCCCAAACGATGGTGATCCAGCGACCGTGATAGGCTACGTTGTCGAGACAGAAGTAGTTCCATTTTCCTTCAGGCAACAAGGGGCGCACCTCTAATGTTCCGTCGGTGCGTGGACGCAGACCGCAGATTCCCGTGATGACCAAGTCGCAGAAGGTGGAATGGTTGTAATAGCGGCTGCGCTCTTGATCGCCTTTAAGCCAGTAACCCGTAGTCTCGTCGAGATATTCGCCGATGTAAGGGCGTCCGCGCATGTGTTGACTTTCTACATATTTCTCCATTTCACGGAAGTAGAGCGAGTCGCCCACTACAGGGTCGGTATAGTCGTTGATATAGTTTGCCATGGCAGTAAGCGTCTGACTGGTGGCAAAGGGCCACACGGCACCGTCCCATTCACATTTGCCCACACCGTGAGTACGGAACAAAGGATGGCGGCGCTCGGCAGTAGTCAGTCCGTAGGGAGCAGAGAATCCCTTGGTGTCAGCAGCCTGCAGCCATGCCACACCATAGCGATTGTCATCTTTCGCCATGTGTGTGTACCAAGGCAGGAAGCCGATAGCCTCCCGAACACATGCCGAAGAATCGATGCGGTGGGTTTCAAAAAACTGTTGGTCGGTGTTCCACAGCAGGGTGTGTGCAGCCTTTTGTAGTGAATCGGCTTTGGCATAATAGCGCTCGGCTTTGGCTGGGTCACCGCTGAGTGCTGCAATATTGCCGATGGCTTGGGCATTGCCAAACATATAGGCATTGATGCTGGGACGCAGATATTTCTTCCTACGTCCGCCGCTGATGGTCTCTTCCATGGCATCCTGCACGTCAGCCTGCCAGTAGAGTTGCTGTCCTTGGACCTTTCGGGTATGGGTAGATTCCCAATGGTTGTATTCCCATTCGAGTGAAGGCAACATGTTGCATATCCAGTCTTTGCGTCCATCTACGGCATAGCGTTGCCATAGGGCATGTGGCATCCACGAGGAATAGTTGGCAATCTTCTTCATCGGTTCGCCATTGTTGCCTTTGTACCAGGTGTTCATGATTTGGTCGAGGTAGTCGGTTTGGCGCAACCAACGACTCTCCATGATATGATGACCTACGGCAGAGGCAATCAGATTGTACTGATCGGCATAGGATCGAGGCACAAGAAACTCGGTCATGGCATAGCCCACGGGAGTGAGTCGGATGTGCTTGCGGAGTGTCCACCAACGGTAATACCACATCTCTTCGAATTGTTTCTGCGGACAGTCGAACAGCGGTACGTTATCGGTCATCCACTGCCATGCCTTGCTGTTGGGTATTGCCTGAATGATATTTTCATCCTCCATGCTGTTGAAATCATCCACATAGTGCTTGTAGTCGGCATAGCGTAATGCCACGGCATGGGCATCAGCATCGTCGGATGAAGTCTGGAAATGGCTGATGCGATAGGTGGCAAGCGGTTCATCGTCGCCTGCATGGTCGAGTGTGCCATACCAGTCGGCATCGGTGTCGATATCAGGGAAGGTGCGGCGTGCACCGGTGCGGAAGAGAATACGCTCGATATGTGCTACGGGTGAAAAGAACATGCGCTGTCCTGCCTTCTTGCCGTTGACATAAACCTGTATCATCCGGTTGTCGGTAGAGAGTACGGCTTCGATATGATAGGTCTTGCCAGCTTCGTATTTTCCCAAATTGCCGTAGCGTGCACCACCTTTACAACGCATCTCTCCTTGTGGTGTCAGTTCGATACGCGAGCAGGCGGTACCCTGTTCGTCGAGAAATTCTATCTGTAGGAGACCATGGTCGTTTTGCAGTGCCTCGATGTCGAAAGCCACACGCAGACTCTTCGATGCAGGAATCTTACGTTCTATGCAGGCATAGTCGAAGGGATTGCTGTCTGCCATGGTGAGCCATCCGTTGACCAACGAAACCTCGGCACGCTTAGGCGAATAGATGTTCCACTGGCGGAGTTGGGCGAGTTGTCCCACGTTGAATTCCCCATCGTGGGCGTGCGCTGATGCTTTGGTCTGTACTGGCACGGGGATGTGGCTCACCCAGATATCCTCCTTATTCATAGAGTAGGTCAGCCAGAGGTCACCATCTTTGGGCACTCCGTTGCCTTCGAGAATTCCTCTGACATACTGTGGACCATAGCTCTTATAGTTGCCACCGTAGCGCATGGGCGGCACTTCGCCCACCACGAGATTGAGCGTAGTATATTCCAGTCCGTCGTTGGAGAGGGAAATGCCCAACGGCCAACGGTATTCCGATGGGTTGTAGATGGTGGCATAGGACCCGTCGGAAAGGCGTTGTCCCCATATCTTAGCATTGCTGTTGACAAAACCGCGAGCACGTGCCACAGGCTGTGACCACGTCAGACCGCCATCGTCGCTGATACTGGTCAGCGCATGTTTCCATAAAGCCGCTAAGCGTCCGTCGGGCAAAGTGTAGTCGCAGTATGCCTTGTAACCTTTGTTGAGTGGGATGAGCGGATCGTTGCGGTCAGCCTCTTCCACCCATTGCATGCGGTATCGTGGATTGTCGAGAATCTCTCGGCACACCTTACGTAAGTTTTTGTCGGCTTGGGTGCAAAAAGGAAACGGCAGGGCACCTTTCTTGTTTGCCAATGGTTTGCAACCATGGTTGAGATAGATGAAACAGATGGGTCCCAACGAACCATCGGCTTTGACTTCGCGAATGACACGGCCGATGCCGTTGCCATCGTTAGGATCGTCTTTGCGGTCGAAAGCCACACCGTAGTTGCCTAAGGCATAGAGGCGACGGTCTTTGCTGACATACCAACCTACACGTTGATGCATGATGGCTACCAGATTGTGGGCACGTTCAGAGCGTCCTGGCTTCTGGAATCCTTCGGGAACCTGTATTTCAGGAAAGAGAATCTCAGGTTCGCTCCATGTATAACCATCGGCAGACGTCTGATACATGGTGCGTGAAGGTGGTATGTGTTCGTCGCTCGGATCGCAAAGGAAGTTGAGATGGAACCGATTGTTCCAATATGCCAACATGGGTTGGTGGTTGTAGGTCCAACCATCGTTGTTGGCTTTAGCAGGATATTCGCGGTTGGCTTGCATCACTTGGATGTTGTGTACACCAACCACGGGCGACAAACCGCCATCGTGGCGGTAGGGGGTGCTCAGGGTGCTGCCGGTGAAGTGGATGGCATCTGAAGCGTTGAGCAAGTTGCGCACAATGGCTTCGGAAGCACGGAAAATGGTGCCGTGCTTATGGAGAACAGGCACGCTGACCTTGTTGGAAACATCTTCAAAGGTTTTGAAATCGGTGGTGAAATGTGCACCGAAATCCTTCAACCGATAGCGATCATAGTAGATCAGCCATCCACCATCGACCTTAGCGGTAGTAGGACCTTCCATCAGTTTGCCGGTGAAAGGTTCGGATGCCTTCGACCATGGACCGTAAGGTGACTTGGCATAGGCCACCTTGATATCGCGTTCAGGACGTGTATTGTCTTTGAGCACCATCACATAATCGCGCTTGCCCCGTTTGACGAGGGTAGCATCAATACAACTGAAGCCAGGGTCTATCATCAAGCGAGCAGGGGTGAAGGTGCGGAAATCCTTGGTGGTGGTATAGTAAAGACGATGGTTGTTGTTCTCATCCTCTATTCCTCGTGGAAATTTGCCCGGCACACACGATGCCCATACGATGACAGCCTGTTGGCGGTCGTCGTCCCAGAAGAGTTCGGGAGCCCATACGTTGACGGTGGTGGTGTCGGTCATGACCTCGATGAAACGTTGCTTGCTCCAGTGCTTTAAGTCTTTCGAACAAGCATAGCCGAAGCCTCTGTCACCCTTCCAACTTGATGTCCATACGAGATGGAACATGCCATCAGGAGTGCGGATGATTGATGGATCGCGCATGACACGTTGTTTACCTACCTCAGGTTTAAGCCAGATGCCAGGGATAGAGTCCCAATGCCATCCATCGCGACTGTAGATGAAGCGCAGTCCGTCGGTGGCTGGTTCGTGGAAAGAGGTGGATACATAGAGGTCGTGTTGTGCCTCTACTGCCATGGTAGAGAGGCAGCACAAGGAGATTAGAGCGAGTAGTGTCCGTTTCATGATTTGCTTATACTTTACTGAACTATCGCATGTGGGGAAGTTAAGGGAAGTTAGGGAAGTTAGAGAGAAGTTAAGGGACAAATGTCCTACGTCTTACGGCAAAAGGCTATTGTCTCTTAACTTCCCGAACGACCGTAGGAAGTGATAACTTCCATTTACTTCAATCAATTCCCTCAGTTGCGAACTTGAATACTTTATAATATAGACGCATCAAGTGGCATTTTGTAATGCCAAAGGTCAGAGAATCACAGTTTCGCTCATGAGTCGTTCCCATTCATCCTGGGTGATGTGCCTGCCCCGTAGCGTCCTGACGGCAGACCACCCGGCATAGCGGCTGTCGTTGGTACGCAACCAATGGAACTCGTCGGCTTGACAATGGTTGTGGATCATCTGCTCAAGGTGGTGGCGATAGGCAGGATTGACCACCGAGAGGTAACATTTGCCGTTCGACAGCCGGATGGCAAGCAAGAGATATTGTTGCTTGTCGGTAGTGGGAACAGTGGCAAGCATGGCATTGCGAGAGGTGATGGTGATGTTCCATCCGTCGGCATTGAGCCGTTGCATCCATTGGCGGAATACCTTCCCGTGGGCAGAAGTATCGCGAGTCTGGGTGTAGGCAATATAGAAGTGGATCATCTCGTGGAGCAAAACAGATTGTCTGTCGTGGTCGCTCGTATGGTAGAACTCGCTCACCTTGATGGTATAGTCTGTGGTTTTCCACCGGCCAGGCAACAAGCCACGCCGCACCTTGTGACAGCTGAACTGTCCCAAGGTGCGCTTGGCATGATTGACCACAAAGTGGGGTTCCGGCAGAGTATTGCCGAAATACTGGGCGTTGAAAGTGGTAAACCACTCGCGAAGCGTTTGCGCAGTCATGCTACTCCGTGTTTGTTATACATGTGGGGAAGTTAGAGAGAAGTTAGAGGGAAGTTAGAGGGAAGTTAGAGGGAAGTTAGAGAGAAGTTAGAGGGAAGTTAGAGAGAAGTTAAGGGACAAATGTCCTACGTCTTACGGCAAAAGGCTATTGTCTCTTAACTTCCCGAACGACCGTAGGGAGTGATCACTTCTTTAACTTCAATCAATTCTCTCAGTTGCGAAACTTGAATATTAGCGATAGTTGCCCAATGCCTCGATACTCTGTGGCAACCATACTTCCATGTCATCTGCCCCACGGTGGTTCCATGCGTAATAGGGTATGAGTGTGAGGCGCGTGTCGGAGACTTTCACCCTGCCGTCGGCATCGGTATCAACGGTCTGACCATCTACTTCGATGGCTTTCACACCAAACGAAACCTGATGTTGACCGTTGATAGTGCGGTCAACCACGTTGAACTGTGGATTGGTGGGCATGAGGAAACGGAAGATGCTGTGGGAGGTGTTGTCGGCAGCTTCGGCACAATAGACCAAAGGACCGCGTTCTACAGCCACTCGGCCACGGTCGTCGGTCACCTGTGGATTGGCAACTACGGTACGTACCGGCATATCGAGATGGAGCGAAACAACATCGCCTTTCTTCCAAACGCGGTTAATGATGAGATATCCTTTGTCGGTCTTCACCCCATCGACAGGCTTTCCGTTGACGGTAATCTGATAGTTGCGTGTCTGACAATCAGTATAACGGTAGAGGTCGCTGGGTACTGGTGTGTTGACAGCCCAGCCAGGAATACGGATAGCCATGGCAAATGCTTTGGCTTGATTCTTCTGAATGCGAAGGTTGATGTCGCCATTCCATGGATAGTCGGTCTGTTGTTCCAATACGACGGTTTTACCTTCTATTTCTACATGCGCCGTATTGCCGGTGAAGAGATTGACATAGAGTGTGCGGTCTTTGACAGCATAGACATAACCTGGGAATGACGGGATGAAACGGCATATATTGCTCGGACAGCAGGCACATCCAAACCATGGTTGGCGCTCGGTGTTGCCATCGCTCGACAGGGGATTGGGATAGAAGAAGCGACCGCCGTCAACCGACATGCCGCTGATGACACCGTTATAGAGCGTGCGCTCCATGCAGTCGATATATTTTGCATCGCCTTGCATGAGGAACATGCGATGGAAGAGATAAACCATGGCAATGGCGGCACATGTCTCATTATAGGCAGTAAGGTTGGGCAACTCATAGTCGGCACCAAAGGCTTCGCCTTCATGGCGTGCGCCAACACCTCCGGTGATATAGTATTTGCGGCTGACGATATTATTGCAGATGGCGTTGAGGGCATTGATATAGGCGGTGTCGCCCGTAAGGGCTGCCACGTCAGCCATTCCTGCATACATATATCCGGCACGGACAGCATGTCCCCATGCTTCGGTCTGCTCGATGACAGGTTTGTGGCTTTGGGAATAGATGGTGTGGGTGGAAGTCTTTCCACGATAGTCGAGCAGGAATTTAGCCTCGTCGAGATAGCGTTTGTCGCCGGTGAGCAGGTAGAGCCGGGTCAATGCCATCTCGGCAATCTGATGACCTGGAGTGACACAGACTTGGCCGGGACGTGGTCCGACTTCGCGGATGACGCAGTCAGCATAGCGGCGAGCTATGTTGAGAAACTTATTGCTACCTGTGGCTTGATAGTGTGCGCAGGCGGCATCGACCATGTGACCTAAGTTGTAGAGTTCATGACTGAGCGCTTCTTCCTCGACCCATCGTTTCGCTCCGGACCATTGGTGTGGATGCGCAGGATTGACGGTGCGTGAGGTGTAGAGGTAACCGTCGGGTTCTTGTGCGGCAGCTACAATATCGAGGATGCTGTCGATATATTGTTTGAGGCGGTTGTCGGGATAGGTTTGGAGTATATAGCTTGCTCCTTCGATGGTTTTATAGACATCGGTATCGTCGAAGGGTAAACACTTCAGCTTGCTGACGTCCCATTGGGGAGTTTGCAGACCGTTGTGACCAGGGTGTTGCAACGTATAGGCAGCCATTTTGAAGTTGTCGTAGCGATGGGTTGCTTCGCATTTTTCGAAGGCCAAAGGGATGGTTACTTCGCGTGCCGCTTTGATGCGTTGACCCCAAAAAGTCTGTGCATTAACCTTCACCGCGGTAAAGGGCACTTGGGTGATGGGGTAGCCATTGGCTTTTGGTGTGGTGATGTTTTTGGCTTGTGTGCTGACTATAGCGATTGTTGCCATTGTCAAGAGTAGTATTTGTTTCATTGTAGTAAAAAGTTTAGGATTATATCTTGCAAAGGTACGATTAAGCGAGCGAAGTACAAAAGAAAAACTCGTTTTTTCTTTGCTTTGCTGCTTATGAGAACCTTCGGCGCTTGTATTCCAAAGTTCTTTTCCTTCACACTTCTTCGCTCAAAAGCGATGCTGACATTATTTGTCCTGAAGGATGTTGTGCAGGTCGGTCATGATGATTTGCAGGTGTTCCCGAATTTGTTTGTCATCCAGTTTATCGATGTTTTCGGGTGTCAGGGCGGTTAGCTGATCAAGAGATTTCATCTGCATCATGGTGGCAATTGGCAGTATTTTATGAATCACCTGCTTGATTGGTGTGATGGACGATTTGATATCAGGAGTATCAGCGGCATTGGCAGTAGGATTGTTTGCCTCGAGCAATATGTTTTGCAGGCGTTGCAGGTGTTCGTTGAGTGCAAGTTTTACATTCTTGATGATTTCCAGCGCAGCCTCTTCATCATCATCTGCAAAGGCTGTGAGTTGTCGGAATTGTTCGGGAATGACTGTGTTGGTTTTTTGGTCAGACGGTTTTTCTGATGTATTGCCGTTGATGCCGATTACCGCTTGGAGTGCTTCGGTATGGAATGGTTTGAAGAGGCAATCGTCAAATCCAGCTGTTTTCAACTCGTTGGTAATACTGCTGTCGTGGGCTGTCATGGCAATTACTTTCATATTGCCGTGGTTCAGATGTCTGATGATCTCCATACCGTTCATCTCTGGCATTTCGATATCCATGAGCATGATGGCTGGTTGTTCGTTGTGTAAGGCAGTAAGTGCTTCGGTCACGTGGTTGCAGACGATGACCTTCCACGACTCATCCAATACTCTGTTTAGCATCTCTTGTAGGAGTTGCAGTTGCAATTTATCGTCATCGAGGATGAGTATTCTGTGGTTGTTGTATTGGTCTTTTGAAGAAACTCCGTTGGGACTGTTGTTCACATCTTTTTGAATCGTGTTGTCAACGGATTCGTCATTTTTTTCTTCTATGGGGATTGATACTGTAAATACAGAGCCTTTGCCTTCTTCAGACTTAACGACTATTTTTCCACCCAGGAGCGTGACCAGTTCGTGGGTAATGGACAGTCCGAGTCCAGCACCGGCAATACTTTGTGCATTCTTAAGTCGTGTAAAGGCTTGGAAGATGTTTTTTATTTCTTGCGGTGGAATACCTTTGCCCGTATCTTCAACAGTAATGGTGAGATTATATTTTGTATTCGAGTGGTTGGAAACTCTTGTAACGGTTGCTGTGACGCAAACTTGACCTTGATCTGTGTATTTGATGGCATTGCTGACCAGATTGTCTAAGATCTGACGAATGCGGAAGGCGTCAGCGTGGTAATATGCATCTTTTGGATGGGTGTTGTCTTTTATTTCATACGACAGACTCAATCCCTTCTCTTCCGCTTTCAATTGCATTCCTTTCACGCTTTGCTGAAACAGTTGAGATGGAGAGAAATTGACTGGATGAATCTTCATGAGTCCGTTTTCCAACTGATGGTAATCGAGCAAGGAGGCTACGAGATGTGAGAGATGGGTGGCAGAACCCTTGATATTGTTCAGACACTCCTTGCCGCGAGGATGGTTGACATAGGCTTCCATCAGATCGATGAAACCAGAGATAGAGGCTGCGGGAGCTTTGATGTCATGGGTGATGGTGAGCAGAAGACGCTCACGTTGTTGCATGATGCGGCGTATTTCCTCATTGGCATTCTCCAGATTTTCCCTGTATGTACGTTCTTTCTTCGTATCTCGCCAGATGTACCAAACCAAGATGACGGCAATCAGGATAGTGACCAAAGCCAGTAATCCTATCTGCCATAATAGTTGTTGACGAGTGGTAATGGCTTTGTTGATAGCGTGTTGCATGGTTTTATGCTCACGCTGATGGATTTCGTTGAGTTGTTTGGAAGAACGGAGCGCGAGTTTTGTGTTGAGCATCTGCAAATCCGCCATTTCTTTATTGACGGTTTTGTGGTGGTGGGCAGAGGTCACTTTCTCTCTATTGTCGATTTGTTCAAGGATGTCAGCCACATTTCCTGCCACGTTTACTGGAGTTGCGACCGAGTCTAAGGTGGCATGTATGCTATCAGTCTTCACGCTGATGGTTTCCGCATGTTCTTTCTTGAACGCATCGGAAAGACGGTTGAAGAATCCCTTGCGTGTCTTGACAACCTCTACCGTGGTGTTTTTGGCTTGTTGGGTTTGGCGCATCTTTGGATGTACCACGATAGATTCCTCACCATTGTTGAGGCTTCTCACTTTATCGCGCAGATAGTTTGTTCCACCCTTCCCATTCATAGCATCAGAGAGTTGTTGCAGATTGTGTTGCTCCTCTTTGAGCAAGGCAGATATAGTGCTGTCGGCAGCATCTCTTTTCTGCATATATTCGCGCGAAGCTTGATTGATGGCGACAACCGACTTGGTATTGCTATAAATCAAACTGATGGCCAGAATCAGTACGATGGCAACCACACCATAGCCAACGGCGACTTTGAAAGGGATGTCGTTATGAAACATAATTCGGATGTTACTTGTTTTCGGATGCTAAGATAATACAAATAAGTGATTCGGCAAAATTTTACCAGTATAATTGAGAGGAAATACCTGTGAATATCTTCAACTCCCTATGTACGTCCCATTCGCCTTCCATGATTGTCTGAAAGGAATGGGACTTACTTGGGACTTACTTGGGACTTGTTCGGGACTTGTTCGGGACTTGTTCGGGATGCGTTCGGGATTGGCTCGCTTGTTTTTTACATACACAAAAGTGTAATTCTTAGGCCACACTCTTCAGAAATACACTTTTGTGTCAAAGGCTTTTTTGTCATTTTCTTTACTTTTGCCCTCAGAAAACCATAAGTAAAGGGATTATGAACAAGAAACTGATTATAACAGCGTTGTGCCTCTCGGCTATGACTCCGATGATGGCGCAGAATATCATCGGCAAGGTGATGAACACCAAGGGAGAACCTTTGGCGTTTGCCAATGTAGTATTATTGAATAGAACAGACTCGGCTTTCGTCAAGGGCGCAGTGAGTGGAGAGGATGGCAGCTTTGTCATCGACTCTTCCTGCAACGGCGGAATCATCAAGGTGACATCCGTAGGCTATAAGACAATCTGCAAGGATTGCACAAGCGAGAATGTGGGCATTATCAAGATGGAAGAAGACTGCAAGATGCTCGGCGAAGTAGTCGTGAAGTCATCCCTGCCTAAGACTATCCTGAAGAATGGCGGAATGACGACAACCATTGTCGGATCCGTACTTGAGAAGGCAGGTACCATGGAGAACCTGCTCGACCGCATCCCTAACGTTTCTGCCCAAAATGGCAGCATCAAGGTATTCGGTCGCGGTGAGCCTGTTATCTATATCAATGGACGACAGATGAGAGACAAGAGCGAGCTGGACCGTTTGCATTCCGACAACATCAAGTCGGTGGAAGTCATCAGTAATCCTGGTGCTCGTTACGCAGCCAGCACCAAGGCGGTCATCCGTATCACTACGAAGAAGATACAGGGTGAAGGATTCGGATTCGATGCGAAGACTACTGGTGAATATGATGAAAAGAAAAACTTCGGCGGGTTTAGCCAATTGAATATGAGCTATCGCAAGAATGGCTTAGAGCTGGGCGCATACGCCTTTGGAGCAAGACAATACCAGCCAGACAATAAAGACTTACAGCAGAAGACTTATCTTGACAAGACTTGGAACCAGAAAAGTGAGATAAGACAAGTAGGTATTATCGAAGCCATGAACTTTCGCCTGGATGCCAGCTACCAGTTGGATGCCAACAACTCTATAGGTGCCAACTTTGGTTTTCTTAGAAATCCTAAGCAAACATGGAACGGCGATATGAGTTCTTCTATATTGCAAGACGAAGAATTGTCTGAAAATTCTGATAGTCATGCTGATTTCTTTTGGCAGAAGAATAATCTTTCAAGCAATATTTACTATGTAGGAAAGATTGGTAAGCTCAGCATCGATTTCAATACAGATTGGCTATGGTCGAAGGAATACCAGAACGATGTTACCAAAGAGCAATACCAGGAAGTGGGGATGAATGCACAAAGCCAAACGGCTCATAGCTTGACTAACAAGGACTATCATCTGCTCGCTTCCAAACTGGTGCTTTCTTACCCATTATTAGGAGGTAATTTGTCTTTGGGTGGTGAATATTCCAATACCCATCGTACCTCAAAGTATCAAGTGGTGCCAACTAACTTGGTATCGGATGACGACAGCCGTATTACAGAAAGTATGACATCTTCATTCTTGACCTATTCAAGAGATTTCGGTAATCTGAGTTTGGAGGCAGGTATGAGATACGAGTACATCGACTTCAATTACTATGAATATGGCAAGTATGTGCCTGGGCAAAGCAAGTCGTACGGCTATTGGTTCCCATCGCTTAGCTTATCGATGCCTGTAGGCAAGATACAGATGCAATTGAGCTATGCAGCCGACATTAATCGTCCTTCCTATCATAATTTGCGCAGTGGCATTCAGTATGACAACCGATACACGTATGAAACGGGAAATCCATTTCTGGTATCTCAGATAAGTAGAAATCTCAACTACGAGTTGGCTTACAAATGGTTGACATTCGATATGACCTACAGCCATACTTCCAATCCGATTATATCCACAGTGGAGACTTATAAGGATAATCCTGCAATAGGCTTGATGAAGCCAGTAAATGGGAATTCGTATAATGACGTAGCTGCATCCATCAACTTGCGCCCTTCGTTTGGCATCTGGCATCCTTCGCTTACAGCATCCGTTGACAAGCAATGGTTTGATATGGAGACGCACGATGGGAAATCGCTCAATAAACCAATGGCTTCATTCCGTTTTGACAATACGCTCAACACCAAATTAGGAATGTTTACGTTGATGATGTCGTATATCACGAAAGGCCATGAAGAGAATCAGTATCTGTACAAGCCAATGTTTTGCACGAATATTTCCGCATATAAGGCTTTCTTGAAAGACCATTTGTCGTTTCAGCTCTTCATCTATGATTTGTTCGGGACAAACGATAGCCACATGATTGCTCATTATGGCAAAATGAAGGAAATGGTGTATGATGGACTGTCAACAAGCAAAGTGTCGCTTACTGTACGGTATAAGTTCAACACTACAAGAAGCAAATATAAGGGTACGGGTGCAGGAGAAAGCCAGAAGAACAGAATGTAATCTGTCATCTGCAGCATCCAGTAATGGTGTAATGACAATAAATCTCTCTATAAATGAACAACCCAATAAAATTGTTGATTAGCGGCGCAGACATGGGAAGCTTGATAGCTTCCTGTGCCTTGCGCCATGACTTCCATGAAAACCCTCTGCAGGAAGATAGATTTCAAATCTATCGCATAGAAAAGGATACGCTGACGATGGAAGATGTGGATGCATGCGACTTGTCGGGCATCCGATATGCGGTGAATACAACCTTACATGACAACGAAGCCTCGTTTGCTTTCGATGAAAAATGCAAGGAACGGGGCATCACCGTTATCCATGTTGTCAATCTTGGCAAGGCTGCCTTTCTCGCTGTAGAGAAACCGAAAGGCTATCCATTCAGCGAAGTAGTGAAAAAAGGAACGGATGATTTCCGTTGCTCACTGGGCAAGTATATCTCGCAGTACGGTATGTTCTGGCAGATGCCTGTGCCTTGGGTGGATGAAGCCATCAGACATTATTCCAATGAGTCTTTCCCGCAACTGAGCATCGGGGCATATATTGCCGCTGGCTATTGTGCCAACATTCTCGCAAACCTTGCGGAATGCAAGGAGGTGAAATACTTCCCCAAGTTCTATCTCTCGCCATTGTTGGAAGAGGTATGATTGCGATTATATCATCTGATAGTTCGTGGCATGAAACAGCGCTTCGGCAATGTTCTTCACGCCTATCTTGGCGAAAAGGTTGCGCTTGCAAGCCTTTATCGTATCCACCGACTTGCATAGTCGATCGGCAATATCATTCATCGTGTAACCTTGGGCAGACAATCTCAAAACATCTCTCTCAGTCTCGCTCAAGGTTATGCCTTCTTTCTTTTCCCACTTGTGGCGCAATGTGGAATATTCAAAATAGCTACGCTCACCATTCTTCTGCATGATGATATGTCCCGGTTCATCGGTTGCCGCCAACGATACAGTGCAGAGGGCAAGCCAGATTCTTCCATCATCAGAAAGAAGTATCGGAGTAAGGTGATGATGAATCAATCGGCTATGTCTGCCATTGGTAAGATGAAAGTCGTACGAGATGGTATAGTCCAGGCGGTCTCCCACAGGCAATTCGTTGAAAAGATCAAAACCTTTCTTGTTCACTTCGAGCAGCATCTGCAGGTCGGCATCCGGAACATGGTCGATATACATCTGATAGCCTGCCTCCATCAACTGCTCCGGTTCCAATCCGCAGAGATAAGCAAGGTTGTCTGATGCATAGATGAAGTCCTGATGAAAATAATCGATGATGTAGACACACTGGTAGGTGCTGCGGGCAAAGGCCTTTGCCGCATTCACCAATAATTCTATCTTGTCGTAATCCTCCTTGCTGATATGATTCACCTCGTTGGAATGGAGGAAGAAATCGTCTTTTTCTTTATTCATTAGCTATTCTGAATATTACTCTTTTAAACTGTTAATCTTGGCACAGACACTCTGCACATGGTCGAGTCCATATAACATTGAACGAGAATCTATTCCCATCCAAGAGAATAATGTCTGAATTTTCTGGTATTCATTAACGATGTAACTTGTATCTATTTCCGATGTATGAAGTCTGAAACAGATAGGTTCATGGTGCGCAATTCTGTTTCTCAAACTGTTCACCTTGTCAAGTTCATTGAATATATAGGTGTTATTGTATTGAATGGCAGCCGATGAACGGGGTTTGTTTGGGAATGCCCTTAACAGACATTGCCCTGTCGCACGATATTGTAGAGAGGAATACATATATTTCCATACTCCGAATTCCATTTCAGCTATCAGTTTAGAATGTGAGTATATGCCTTGTCTATCCAATCGGTTGTATGCTTTTTCTATTATTTTTCTTGTCTCGTTCATGCGACCGTTGGTGAATATTCCATTGATTTGAACAGAATCTTTCAGCCAATTCTCTCCCAAGGTCGTCACCAAAAGACCATCAATTGCATTACGCAATGCCACTTCAAAGCAGCTGACTATTGTAAACATTTCCTGCGACAGACGTAAGTTGTAGCGATACAAAGCCATAGCCTTGCGAGTGTCACCATTCGCAGCATCCTTATATCTCTGCATTCGCTTGGCAGACAAGATTCGTTCAAATTCTAAATATTCCATAAAAATTCGTTCATTTACTTGGTTATAACAAGAAAAAGCACTATCTTTGTAGCGTTGATTCCCGGTAGCCTCTGATTCGTCAAGCTATCGGGTCTTGTTTTTATACGATTCTTGCCTACAAAAATACATTTTTTTTTGCAATTACGATAATGCCACATGATATAATTACAGAAAATTAACCGTAAAAAGTTGATAAAACGATAACGTTTTTGTTGTATTTGTGCAACACGAAAAGAGTTGTTTGACAGCAAACGTATGAAAATTGTAGAAATGAGAACTGTTGCCATATCATTATCTCTGTTGAGGTTGAAACTCTTGTAAATAGCTCTTTTTTAGTTGCTCGGCAGATTTTTAGCGTAATTTTTGGACATAAAAAAAGGAGTATGTCATTTCGCAATGACGTACTCCTATGTTGATTGAACATCACGTGCTTTGTTCACGCTTGCCAGAAGAATGTCTTACTCAGCTACAACGGTTGTGTCGGGCTGTGTTGCCGGAGCATCAGGAGTTGCTGGAGTTGCGGGTTCTGCCTTAACGGTATCTTCTGGGATGACGCTGTCAATAGCTGTTGCGTATGATACATTCTCCATCTTGTTGCTTGCGAAAACGTTGCTAACTGAAACCATAACCATAGCTGTGAGAGCTGCAAATACTAATTTTTTCATAATCTTGTTTTTTTAATTGTTAATATAATGTTTTGTTTTTTGCGAACCTGTTTGTTGCATTGCTTATTGCTTTGCGAGTTCACTATATTATATCACAATTGTCGTGCCAAACTATGCGTAATGAATGTAAGTGGTTGATATGTAGTGCGTAAGCTGTTGTGGAATGGATTGTGGTATGTGTGGAAAGTGTGGCGATAGTGTGGAAAAATTCCACAAAAAAGTGTGGATATTCCCTTGGGAGTATCCACACCTATGATTTCATGCCACACTTGATTATGCCACAGAAGGAGTTTCGTCCTTCTGTTACGAAAGCGTTCAGCCTATTCCATACTTCTTCATCTTATTATATAAGGTCTTACGGTCTATGGCAAGAAGTAGAGCCGCCTTGCTCTTATTGCCATCAGCCGCTTTAAGTGCATTTTCTATCCTCTGGCACTCTGTTTCTTCGTCGTGGAGCGTGATGGGTTCTGAAGGTTGAATATGGGCCATACTTTGTTCCAATTCAGCCACTCCGATATGGTCGCCCTTGGTCAGCAAGGTGGCTCGCTTCATCACATTGTTGAGTTCACGAAGATTGCCTGGCCAGTTGTAGGCTGCAATTTTTTCTGCCGCTTTCTTGTCGAGCCCCACTACATTCCTACCTAATTCTTGGTTGGCAATTCTTATAAAGAGGTTGGCGAAAAGGAAAATATCGGCGCCACGGTCCTTCAGCGCAGGCATATAGATAGTAAACTCGTTGATGCGGTGGTATAGATCTTCGCGGAAAACACCATCTGCCACCCTCTGCGCCAAATTCTCATTGGTGGCGCAAATCAGTCGGATATCGATATTGATTTCTTTAGTGCTTCCCAATGGGCGAATCTTACGCTCTTGAAGTGCACGAAGCAATTGCACCTGCACCTCATAGTTCAGATTACCCATTTCATCTAAGAACAGCGTGCCGCCGTTAGCAGTTTCAAAAGCGCCCTTCTTATCTTGGTCAGCGCCCGTAAAGGCTCCTTTAGTATATCCGAAAAACTCAGAGGCAGCAACCTCTTTAGGTATTGCACCACAGTCAATAGCGAAGAAAGGCTTGTCGGCTCGTGCACTCAGTTCGTGAATACGTCGGGCAATATATTCCTTACCCGTTCCGCTTGCACCCAGAATGAGTACCGACATGGGGGTAGGGGCTACCAACGAAACAAAACTATAGAGTTGTTTGGAGGCTTCACTCTCACCTTCTATGTATTTGGATTTATCGTTTTTCTTAGATATTGTCGTAGATTTGCTGTTTGCAGAAGTAGCGACTGTAGTTGCTGCAGTAGAACCGGCTGTAGCTGCAACATCAGGTTGTGAAGTATGTCCCGACTTCAACGCATCTTGTATCTTTTCCAAGAGAATGTCGGGTTGGAATGGTTTGGCAATATAGTCCGTCGCTCCCGACTTCATAGCAAGTACCGCATTCTGTACTTCAGCATAACTTGTCATGACAATGAAAGGAATCGGCATGTTGTGTTTCTGAATCCATTTGAGTAGCGTCAGACCATCATGATCGGGCAATCGAAGGTCAGACAATATCAAGTCTTTCTTGCTGTCTTCATTCAACAATTGCAAAGCGGCCTTAACCGAAGTGGCTCTTACCACATCGAATCCCTTCTTCTTCAACCATGTTTGAATCAGCGTTCCAAACGCCAAATCATCTTCTACCATCAATATCTTTATCATACGCTTTCTATCTCTTTTCTTCTAAAGGATATGGAGTATTCAACATGCAACTGCAAAATTACTCAATTCTTTTGTAAAAGCACACTTAATAAATCCAAAAGATTATAAAGCGGCAGCATTCTTACTCCTATAAAAACACCAAATTGCTGATAGACAAATGCGCTCTCGCACATGTGTATTATCAATAAGGTGCGAAACGACATTGTAGCCGTTTTGCACCTTATAGTTTCCATCGCTTATTTACCTCATTCGACGATATGGGAGATCGTCTGAATAGGGTCAATAAAACAGGATAATGCCTGCAATGGCACAGCATCCAATCATCTTGATAGGATTGATTTTTACAACCTTGGTGCCAAAGAAAGTGGCAAGAAACAAGGCGATGCTGATATAAAACTGCCATGCATCCTCTGATGGAGTTGAGAAGTTTTCGGGAGTCATCAACAGTAATGTTGCTGCCGCCAATAGTCCGACAACGGCAGGACGCAGTCCCGTAAACACCGATTGCACCGTATGGGTGTTCATGTAGCGCATGAACATACGACTGATGAGAATCATCAGTATGAGCGACGGTAATACCAAAGCAAACGTGGCAACCGCTGATCCAAAGACTGCCATACTGCTACTATAGCCTGCATTGCTTACAGCAGTATAGCCGCAATAGGTGGCAGAATTGATGCCGATAGGTCCCGGTGTCATCTGTGAGACGGCAACGATATCGGTAAATTCCGATGACGACAACCAATGCCAATGTTCCACCGTCTCATGTTGGATAAGTGACAGCATGCCGTAGCCACCGCCAAATCCGAAGAGGCCAATTTCGAAGAATGTGATGAAGAGGTATAGGAATATCATGCTTTCTTATTCTTTTGTGTCAAACCATAGAGATAGCCGCCCACACCCGCAAGAATGATAATCCAGATAGGCGATACTCCCAATAGCCATATTGCCAGTGCCGACACGATGGGAATCCATAGGGTGTAGCGATTGAGATGGGCACGCTTAGCAAGATTGAAAGTTGGAACGGCAATCAGAGCCACAACGGCAGGACGTATGCCACGAAACATAGCAGCCACAACCTTATTGTCTTCAAACTGATGGAAGAAGATGGCTATGGCAAGAATGATGAGAAACGAAGGCAGAGCCGTACCTAATGCCGTGACCAGCGCTCCCCGTGTCTTGCGCAACTTATATCCGATGAATATCGAAATATTGATGGCAAAGACGCCCGGACAGCTTTGGGCGATAGCAATCAAGTCGAGCATGTCTTCCTTTGACACCCATTGGTGCTTGTTGACAACCTCTTCCTCTATAATTGGAATCATGGCATATCCACCCCCAAGGGTGAACATGCCAATCTTAAAGAAGGTACTGAATGTGCTCCAGTATATGTTACTCATTGTTTTTCAATCCACTTGCGGGCATTGACAAATGCCTCAATCCACGGTGTTACCTCATCCATGCGACGAGCCTCAGGATACCAAGCGCACTGCCAAGGGAAGATGGCGCGCTCCAAGTGTGGCATCATGCAGAGATGACGTCCGTCCTCTGAACAGATACCTGCAATATCGAAGGCTGATCCGTTGGGGTTGGCTGGATAGCCGTGGTAATTATACTTAGCAATGACATTGTAGGCGCTCTCTGGTTCGGTCAGAGCAAACTTGCCTTCTCCGTGGGCAACCCACAAGCCGAGTTTATTGCCGCTCAGCGATCCAAACATGACACTGTTGTTCTCGGGGATAGCCAATGAGATGAATTCACTTTCAAACTTATGAGAGTCGTTGTGCAGCATCTTAGCTCCCTTAGCACCGGTCAATCCCAGTTCTACCATCAGCTGACAGCCGTTGCAGATACCGAGTGAAAGAGTGTCTTTGCGAGCATAGAACTTGTCGAGTGCCTCTTTTGCCTTGGCATTGAAGAGGAATGCACCGGCCCAACCCTTAGCAGAACCAAGTACGTCGGAGTTTGAGAAGCCACCGCAGAATACGATCATGTTGATGTCTTCCAGTGTCTCGCGACCACTTACAAGGTCGGTCATGGTCACGTCTTTCACGTCGAAACCTGCCAGATAGAGTGAGTAGGCCATCTCGCGATCACCGTTAGTACCCTTTTCACGGATGATGGCAGCCTTTATGCCTGATGGAGTGCGGCGATCTGCCGATAGTCCATACTGAGCAAGTGTGCCGGTGAAAGAGTCGTTGAATTTCATCTCCAACGGTTGCTTCTTATAGTTTTCATAGCGCTCGGCAGCCTTGCCGTTGTGGCTCTGCTGACGATCGAGCAGGTAAGAAGTCTTGTACCAAGTGTCGCGCAATGCGTCAATGTCGAAGGTATGCTCGCTGTCGCCAGCTTTAACAACGATGGTGCGGTTCTCAGGAACGGCATAGCCAATCTTGGCAAATGCCACGCCTTGTTCTTCCATATAGTCGATAAATTCCTGTTTGTGGGCATCGCTGATTTCCACAACCACACCGGGGTTCTCTGCGAAGAGTGTCTTTACCACGTCGCCATCGGCACAGAGGTCGTGCAGATTGATGTGGAGACCGCCCTTCTGGTTGGCGAAACACATTTCCAATAATGTGGTGATAAGACCGCCGGCAGAGATATCGTGACCAGCCATAACCCATCCTTTCTCTATAAGGCCCTGTACTGCCATGAAAGCATCGGCGAAGTATTCGGCGTTTTTCACTGTTGGCACGTCGCTGCCTACCTTGCCGAGGCTCTGTGCGAAGGCAGAACCACCGAGATGCTGCTCATCGAATGAGAAGTCGATATGATAGAGAGAAGCGTTCTTGTCGTTGACGAGAACTGGGCTTACCACCTTGCGGATGTCGGAAACCTCGCCTCCAGCGCTTACGATGACTGTTCCTGGAGAGATAATCTTCTCGCCGTTGGGATACTGCTGTGTCAGCGACAGCGAGTCTTTACCTGTAGGAACATTGATGTGGAGGTCGCAGCAGAAGTCGCTCAGCGCCTTTACAGCACTGTAGAGACGTGCATCCTCACCCTCTTGTGAGCGGCAGGGCCACATCCAGTTGGCACTCAGCGACAGCGAATCCATGCCGTCGGCAAGTGGTGCCCATACGATGTTGGTAAGTGCTTCTGCTACCGACAATACGCTGCCAGCCTCTGGAGATGCCAGGCCAGCCTGTGGTGCATGACCAATGGCGGTGGCAATACCCTTACGGCCACGATAGTCGAGGGCTACAACACCACAGTCGCTCAGTGGCAACTGAATTTCGCCTTGACACTGCTGACGTGCAATCTTACCCGTCACGCTACGGTCAACCTTATTGGTCAGCCAGTCTTTACAAGCCACAGCCTCCAACTGGAGCACGCGCTGCAGGTATTCGTCTATCTTGTCTTGAGTATAGGTTACGTTTTCATATTTGCGCTCTACGGTATTGTCGCGCATGATGGTTTTGGGTGAGTGGCCAAACATTTGTGCCACGTCAAGGTCGAAAGGTTTCACGCCATCGGCTTGCTTGAATGAGAAGTGGGCATCGCCTGTGGTTTCACCTACTACATACATTGGGGCACGTTCGCGTTCAGCAATCTTCTGTACGTGGTCGATATGCTTTTCGTCGATGAGCAGACCCATGCGCTCCTGACTTTCGTTGGCAATGATTTCCTTGCTCGATAGGGTCTTGTCGCCAATGGGCAACTTAGCCATGTCTATCTCACCGCCACATTCCTCAACGAGTTCCGACAGACAGTTCAAGTGGCCTGCACTTCCGTGGTCGTGGATTGACACCACTGGATTGGTTTCTTCTTCACAGAGTGCGCGCACCAAGTTGTAGGCACGCTTCTGCATTTCCGGGTTGGCACGCTGAATAGCGTTCAGCTCGATGCCGTTGCTATAACGACCAGTATCTACTGACGATACCGAACCGCCACCCAGTCCGATGCGATAGTTGTCGCCACCAACCACAACAACCTTGTTGCCTGGCTGTGGTTCTTTCTTCAGACAGTCGCGCTTGGTGCCGTAGCCTACACCGCCAGCCAGCATGATGACTTTGTCGTAGGCATATTTCTCCTGACCCTCCTGATGTTCGAAAGTCAGCACAGAACCGGTAATCAGCGGTTGTCCAAACTTGTTTCCGAAGTCGCTGGCACCGTTTGAAGCCTTGATGAGAATCTGCTCAGGAGTCTGATACAACCATTTGCGAACGGGCATGAGTGTTTCCCAATCGCGGCCTTCACCCTCGATACGAGGATAGGCGGTCATATATACGGCAGTTCCGGCAATAGGCCATGAACCAACACCGCCACCCATACGGTCGCGAATCTCACCGCCAGTACCTGTGGCAGCACCGTTGAAAGGCTCTACGGTAGTGGGGAAGTTGTGGGTTTCAGCCTTCAGCGAGATGACGCTCTCGATGTCTTTAACCTGAAAATAGTCGCTGGTAGATTGGTCGGCAGGTGCAAACTGCTCCACTACTGGACCTTGTGCAAAAGCCACATTGTCTTTGTAGGCCGACAGAATCTTGTTGGGATTCTCCTGTGTGGTCTTTTTGATCATGGCAAAAAGACTCGACTCCATCTCCTTGCCGTCGATGATAAATGTGCCACCGAAAATCTTATGGCGACAGTGCTCAGAGTTGATTTGTGCAAAACCGAAAATCTCTGAATCGGTCAGCGGACGGCCGTTCTCTTTCTCAATCTTATGGAGATACTCGATTTCCTCAGGTGAAAGGGCCAGACCTTCCTGTTCGTTGTATTCCTCCAAGTTATCAACATACTTGATGGGTTCGGGCTGGATGTTCACGGTGAAGATGTCTTGGTCCAGTCCGTGATACATACGTTGCAGCATGGGGTCGTGCTCAGCATCCTCACCCGCTACTGGGAAGTATTCTTCTATACGCAGAATGCCGCTGAGTCCCATGTTCTGAGTTATCTCAACGGCATTCGTTGACCAAGGAGTCACCATTTCACGACGCGGTCCTACATAGTAGCCAGTCAGTGTTTGGTCACTCAATAGCTCAGCATTGCCATAGAGCCAACACAGTTCCTTTACTTCGTTTTCTGCGAGTTGATGATCTGCCTGAGTGGCAATCACACTCGTCTGTGGAGTCTTAAAAAAGAGAATCATGTACTTTGTTCCTTTATAATTAGAATTTTGGTTGCGAAATTACTAATTTTTGGGCGAATAACCAAATTTATCCGTATGTTTCCGAAACTTGGTGTGAATTATCTCCTTTTAGTGTTCTCAGTAAACGTGATATTGTTTGTAAATTGACGGGATGTGGTCGGGATGGTATCGAGAGGAGTCGCACGGAATAGGGGAGCGATTCTCTGAATTCTCTCTCGCGCACGCACACGCGATGTCTTAAAAATCGACCACTCGACCACCAATGTGTGTAATGTGTTGTTGGAATGATTGTTATGTGGTGGTCGATGGTTTTGTATTCGACCACCATCGACCACCATCGACCATCAATTTTTATATGAACAATATATTTTTCTTTCTTTATCCAACGTCTGATAATACTTTTATCCAACGTTTGATAATACTTTTATCCAACGTTTGATAATACTTTTATCCAACGTTTGATAATACTTTTGTCCAACGTTTGATAATACTTTTGTCCAACGTTGACAATACTCTTATCCAACGTTGACAATACTTTTGTCCAACGTATGGCAATACTCTTGTTCAACGTTTGGCAATACTTCTATGTAATATTGGTGAGAACGATAATATAATTTTTGTTGAGAAGGAAATATAGGTTATTGCATGCTAAATGATTGATATTCAGTCGTGTGATGTTACGTTTGTGGTTCTCCTTTGACGATGGTTTAGTTAAAATAACAAAATGTTTTTTGACTTTCTGCGTTTCTGTTTGTCACATAACAAAAACAACTAAACATGATGGGCATGACGATAGGCTGCACCTCGGAAATAAAAGAAAAACTCCGTTTCTCTTTGTATTTCGCTCGGTTTGCACTATCTTTGAGACTGCGTCTCTTAGATAGGCTGCACCTCGGAAATACAAATAAATCCTAATTTATTTTGTATTCCTCTCGGTTTGCACTATCTTTGAGACTGCGTCTCTTAGATAGGCTGCACCTCGGAAATAAAAGAAAAACTCCGTTTCTCTTTGTATTTCGCTCGGTTTGCACTATCTTTGCAACATCAATATACGAAGTACTCACTAAAAACTATAGAATGAAATGAAGAAGATTAACATTGTAACGACATTCGCAATAGCATTGCTGTTGTCCAGTTGTGCTATGAAAAAAGACCTGGCTGCATGTCAGGAGGAGAATAAAGCGTTGCAGACTAACTATGTGGATACCAAAGAGAAATTGGCCGCTGCCAATGTTCGCGTAGCCAGTTTGGAAGAACAACTCAAGCGTCAGGAGCAGGCTGTTAGTGCATTACAGCAGTCGCTCGACAAGAGTTTGAGCAATGCCAATCAGAACAACGTAAGCATCGACAAACTTGTAGATCAGATCAATGAGTCCAATAAGTATATTCGTCATCTGGTGGAAATCAAGTCGAAAAGCGACTCGCTCAATGTGGTTTTGACCAACAATCTGACTCGTTCGCTCTCGAAAGAAGAACTCAAAGAAGTGGACGTGCAGGTGCTCAAGGGTGTTGTCTATATCTCATTGGCAGACAACATGCTCTACAAGTCTGGATCGTATGAAATCAACGACCGCGCAGCAGAGACACTTTCGAAGATTGCAAAAATCATCAAAGACTACAAAGACTATGATGTGCTGATCGAAGGAAATACTGACAATGTACCCATCAATCGTGAAAACATTCGCAACAACTGGGACCTCTCTTGCCTCCGTGCGTCAAGCGTGGTACAGGCACTTCAAAACCAGTATGGTGTAGATCCTAAGCGTCTGACCGCTGGTGGTCGTGGTGAGTATAACCCACTCCAGCCCAACACCACCGAATTGGGCAAGCAGCGCAACCGTCGCACACAGATTATTATCACTCCGAAACTCGACGAATTCATGGAGTTGATAGGACAGGCTCCTGAAGAATAATACGATCAAGAAATATAGCGTAGGAGGGCAACCGTTCAGATGGATGGTTGCCCTCTATGCTTTTCATACGGCAATAAATAGAGAAAATATACATTCAAGGAAACGTTTCATCATTTCTTTTTCTTTCATTCACTTTCCACCGATGACAAACAGACCCTTTGTGCGTCTATATAATAAGGTATATATACTATCTAATAGAAAACAATGAAAAGAATATGGACAACAGTCTTTGCTACCATACTATGCACCATGGTCATGGCACAGACTTTCGAAACAAACTACAAACGCCCAGTGGGCGATTTGATGAACGATGTGGCTCAGCGTTTCGGCGTGCGATTCAAATATAATGTAGATACCGTAGGACGACAATTGCCCTATGCCGACTTCCGTGTGCGCCCTTATTCCATAGAGGAAACACTCGACAATATCTGCAAATACTTCGATTGGAACTGGTGGAAACAAAGTGACAAACTCTATAAAATAAAGCCCTACGAGTATCCACGCCGACATGTGGAAGAGGGACAGCAGATGCTCAACTACCTCTCAACGCTCTATCAGAACAAGGAACAATGGGAGGCGCGTCGCGACACACTTCGTCGCGAAGTGAGACAAAGGTTAGGTCTCGACGCCTTTCTCGATTCATGCGTATTGGGCAAACCCATACTTTCCAAAATCATCCGACACGATGGATATACTACCCAGAATATCTGTATCGAACTGACTCCGGGTCAGCATCTCTTCGGCACCATATATGCTTCGACCGCAAAGGGGAAGCATGCACTCATCATTTGTCCAGACGGACACTGGCCCATGCGCTATCGAAAAGACGAGCAACAACGCCTCGGAACACTGGCACGCATGGGAGCCGTATGTGTGGATTTCGATCTCTATGGATGGGGACAGTCGGCTGAAGAAGTGGGCGAGGCAGCCCATCACACCAGTCGTGCCCATGTCTATCAGGCAGCTTGTGGCTATGTATTGCTCGACTATATGCTGACCAACCGGAAAGACATCGACCATCAGCGCGTAGGCGTGATGGGTGGAAGTGGCGGCGGAACCCACACCGTACTGCTGTCGCTATTGGATAATCGGGTGACAGCATCGGCACCTGTAGTGCATCTCGCCTCCCATTTTGATGGCGGATGCCCCTGTGAGAGCGGAATGCCTGTGCAGTTGAGCGCAGGAGGAACGTGCGAACCCGAACTGGCTGCCGTTATGGCACCGCGCCCCATGCTTATTGTTAGCGACGGTGGTGACTGGACAGCATCGGTACCTACCGTAGAAATGCCTTATCTACAACGCATCTATGGATTCTATGGTGCGAAAGAACAAGTACGCAATGTGCATCTTCCCAATGAGCGACACGACTTCGGACCCAATAAACGCAAGGCGGTATATGACTTCTTTATCGATGTGTTCCATCTCGACCGCTCTAAGCTCGACGAGAGTAAAGTGGCCATCTTGCCTGATGAAGCTCTGAAAACAAAATTAAAATAATACACACAATACCCTTTCAAACTATGATGAAACGTAATCTGCTATTACTCCTGCTGTTTGTAGGATGCGTCACTATGAAAGCCCAAGACTATCGGCTGTGGTACGACAAACCGGCCATGACATGGACACAGGCATTACCCGTAGGTAATGGCGTAGTGGGTGGCATGGTGTTTGGACAACCTGCCGTGGAGCATATCCAACTCAATGAAGAGACAATCTGGGCTGGACAGCCCAACAATGTGGTCAATCCTGAGGCAAAAAAATATTTGCCACAGGTGCAGCAGCTTATCCTTGAAGGTAAATATCGCGAAGCACAAGACTTGGCCAATGCGAAGGTTATGCCCAATGCTGCGGGACAAAACATGGGAATGCCCTATCAGCCCTTCGGCGATCTCTATATATCAATGGCTGGACATGCAGACTATCAGGACTATGAACGATGGCTCGATCTCAGCACCGCACGGTCTATGGTCAGCTATACATCGGGTGGTGTGCGCTATCAGCGTGAAGTGTTTACTCCCATTGGCGGTCCCGCAGTAGTGGCAGTACACTTGACTGCCAGCAAACCGGGACAACTGACGTTTACCGCACACATGACCTCACCACATGATAATGTGTTGACTGCCAGCGAAGGACAACAAGTCATTCTCCACGGCGTATCGGCCAAACACGAAGGACTCAAAGGTAAAGTGCGATTCATGGGACGCCTCGCGGCTGTCACACGTGGCGGACACATTCATTGTAGCGACGGCAATCTCAGTGTCGTTGGCGCCGATGAGGCTACGCTATATGTGGCTATTGCTACCAACGTGAAAAACTATAAAGACATCACAGGCGATGAGGCGATGCTGTCGAAACAACGCCTCCAGCAAGCCATTACAACGGGATGTGAGGCTCTGCGCGAACAGCATACAGCTCGTTATCGCCACTACTACGACCGCGTGTCGCTGAATCTTGGTGCCGATGCCTTTGCCAAAGAGAGTACCAGCCGACGCGTGGAACACTTCGGTGAACGTACCGACAACTATCTCGTGGCTACCTATTTCCAGTTTGGCCGCTATCTGCTTATCTCATCGTCACAGCCTGATAATATCAATCCCGCCAATCTGCAAGGCATCTGGAACGAGAAGATGTTGCCTTCATGGGACTCGAAATACACGACCAATATCAATCTTGAGATGAACTACTGGCCTGCCGAACCTACCAATCTCACCGAGATGAATGCACCATTGTTCCGATTGATAGAGGAAGTGAGCAACACTGGACGACAGACAGCACGCGAGATGTATGGTGTAGATGGATGGGTGCTCCACCATAACACCGACCAATGGCGCATCACAGGACCTGTGGATCGGGCGCAGACAGGATTATGGCCCGTAGGGTCGGCATGGCTTTGCCGCCACTTGTGGGAACACTATCTATATACTGCCGACAAGGATTTTCTCAAGAAATCCTATCCTGTCATGTTGCAGGCTGCGCTATTCTATACCCAGACTATGATACCTGACCCACGTCATCATAATTGGTTGGTGGTGTGTCCTGGCGAATCGCCTGAACATGGTGGCAAAGGGCGCCCATCACCACTCGATGCCGGTGTAACGATGGACAATCAAATTGTCAGCGAACTCTATACCAATGTGTTGGCTGCTGCAAAACTACTGGGCGAACACAACGATACACTTGATCTGATCAAGCAACAACTCTCGCAGATGCCTCCGATGCAAGTGGGACGATGGGGACAATTACAGGAGTGGCTCGACGATGTAGATGATCCTAACGACAACCACCGACATTTCTCACACCTCTTTGGACTCTATCCCAGCAATCAGATTTCTCCATACCGCACACCTCGTCTGTTTGATGCTGCAAAGGTGTCGCTGACGCATAGAGGCGATGTTTCGACCGGTTGGTCGATGGGATGGAAAGTATGCTCATGGGCACGATTGTTGGATGGTGACCATGCTTACAAACTCATCAAAGACCAACTCACACTGACTGCCGACACCTTCTTGATATTCGGCACTGTCAAACAGCGTGGCGGAACCTATCCCAATCTCTTTGACGCACATCCCCCATTCCAGATTGATGGCAACTTCGGATGTACGGCTGGTATTGCCGAAATGCTGTTGCAAAGCCACGATGGATTCCTTTATCTCCTGCCCGCACTACCTTCAGTATGGCCAAACGGCAGCGTGAAAGGACTGGTAGCGCGAGGCGGTTTTGAGGTCGATATGGATTGGCAAAACGGTCGTATCACTAAGGCTGTTATCCATTCGCGACATGGCGGTAAATGTCTGATCCGTAGTAAAGTGGCACTCCATCATAAGAATCTGAAGCGCATCAAGGACACCCAGAAGGGCGCTGACGGTATCGCACCGACACAACTCTACCAACTGACCACTGTGGCAGGAGGTGAATATATACTGAAATAATCATCGATACAAAAACAATAAACGATATGAAAAGACTCACATCCATTCTCGGACTGCTGCTGCTGGCTATCGGCATGCAGGCTGTCAAACCATGGAGCCATGGCGTATTGAAAGTGGCAGACAACCAACGCTATCTGCAATTTGCCGATGGAACTCCGTTCTTCTGGCTTGCTGACACAGGATGGCTTTTACCCGAACGTCTCGACCGCAGTGAGGCGGAATATTATCTGCAACGCTGTGCTAAAGCGGGATATAATGTGATTCAGGTGCAGACTATTGATGGTGTGCCTGCCTATAATATCTATGGACAACCCTCCAATATCGATGGATGGAACTTCCAACACATTGACCGTAAAGGGGTTTATGGCTATTGGGATCACATGGATTATATCATAGACCAAGCTGCAGATAAGGGTATATATATCGGTATGGTATGTATCTGGGGCGGACTGGTTAAGGCCGGTAAACTATCGGTGGAAGATGCTAAACGGTATGGTACATTTCTTGCCAACCGTTATAAAAACAAGCCAAACATTATCTGGATCATGGGTGGAGATATACAGGGAAATATCCGACCAGAGGTATGGGAGACTCTCGCCACAACGATTAAAGCAATCGATAAGAACCACCTGATGACCTATCATCCACGTGGACGATACACTTCTGCACGATGGTGGAGCAAGGCTGCATGGCTCGATTTTCACATGTTCCAAAGTGGGCACCGACGTTACGGACAGCGTATGGGCAATGCTGACTATCCTATTCCTGATAACACAGAAGAGGACAATTGGATGTATGTAGATTCTACATGGGCACACAAACCCATAAAGCCTGTGCTTGATGCAGAACCCTCCTACGAGGACATTCCTGTAGGATTGCATGATGCCAATGAGGCTCGATGGAAAGATTATGATGTCAGACGTTATGCCTATTGGAGCGTTTTTGCCGGTAGTTGTGGCCACACTTATGGACATAATGCTATCATGCAGATGCTCAAACCGGGTTATCCCACATCCTATGGTGATGCTGGTGATGTGAAAACATGGTATCAGGCACTCAACGATCCTGGCTTCAATCAGATGCAATATCTGAAGCGTCTGATTCTTTCCTTCCCTTATTTCGAACGGGTGGCTGACCAAAGTGTCATTGAAGACAACGGAGAGAAATACAATCGCCTTATTGCTACACGAGGCAATGACTATTTGTTGGTATATAACTACAATAGTAATGCCATGCGTCTGAATCTGACAAAGATTTCCGGAGATAAGAAGAAGGTGTGGTGGATGAGTGCTGCAAATGGACAATTGCGCTATTTGGGTGAATATGAAAACAAAGTCATGACATTCAGATATCACCCACAGACTACTGGCATAGAAGACGGTGTCCTTATTGCTGTGGATGCCTCCAAAGACTATCTTAAAGAAGACCAACAACAACTCTCTGCCGATGGCTATCAGCCGAAAGCACGCGACCTGAACGAATAAGATGACGCGATGATGAATCATACCACTACTATACGCAATAAAAATATGAAAACACTTCTCGTTCTTGTCATGGCTTTTTTTGCTTTTGGCGCAGAGGCGAAAGTCGGACTGACAAAGCTTCGCGTGGAGAATATGGATCAGCCTGCTGTCATAGCAACATCGCAGCCACACTTCTCATGGCAGATAGTTTCCGATAAGAATAATGTGCGACAAACGGCCTATCAGATTGTTGTGGCAGATGCACAAGGGGAGGTTTGGAATTCTGGCAAAGTCATTTCAGACCGCCAGCTATGGGTGGAATATCAAGGAACCCCACTCTCTGGAGCTGCCGATTATACTTGGCAAGTGAAGGTATGGACTACTGCTGGCGAGAGTGCATGGACGGATGCTACTCCCTTTGCTATAGGTCTGCTTAGCGAAGCCAAATGGCGTGGTTATTGGATAGGATTGGAGCGTATGATGCCTGGAGAGCAACGCACAATCCATACACGCATGGCTGCTCGCTATCTGCGTAAGGAGTTTGAACTGAAAAACAAAACGGTGCGACGCGCTACAGCATACGTTGCCGGTATAGGTTTGCATGAGTTTTATGTGAACGGACAACGTATGGGTGATGGAGTTTTGAACCCTATCCCATCAGACTATCGTAAGACTATTTACTATAACACCTACGATGTAACGTCGCAAACTACAGCGGGCAAACGCATCTGTCTGGCTATTGTATTGGGCAACGGACGACTGTTCCCTATGCAGCAACACAAGCCGTATAAGATTCCTGTGTTCGGCTTCCCTAAGTGTCGTATCAATGTCAAGGTGGAATATACAGATGGTACCACACAACTTCTACAGACTGACGATAAGGGGTGGAAGGTAACTGCTGAAGGACCAATACGCGCTAACAATGAATATGACGGTGAGGAGTATGACGCCCGTAAGGAACTGACGGGATGGGCTTCTGTAGGTTTTGATGACTCGCAATGGATGAAAGCTGAACGGACTGATATACCCACCGGAGTGCTTCGCCCACAGGGAAAAGGCATGAAAGTCAACGGTACTGTCGATATCCGTCAACTCAACGGACGGATCGTTGATGTGGGTCAGAATATGGCTGGATGGCTGAAAGTCAGAGTACGTGGTCATCAAGGCGACACCATTCGCATCATCTATGCAGAGCGATTAAATGCCGATGGTACGCTCTATCGCGATAATTTTCGCAATGCACAATCTACAGATATCTATGTTTGTAACGGAAAGGAAGGTAAAAACGGAAGATGGTGGACACCCACATTCGTATATCATGGCTTCCGTTATGTAGAGATACAAGGATTGAAAAATCTTACGCTTGCAGACTGTAAGGCAGAAACTGTAGGCGATGAGATGGCGGTACTTGGACATTTCGAGTGTAGCGATACGATATTAAACAAAGTCATGCATAATGCCTTCTGGGGTATTGCCAGCAATTACAAGGGGATGCCTGTGGATTGTCCGCAACGCGACGAACGACAGCCGTGGTTGGGCGATCGCACAATGGGGTCGCTTGGTGAGAGCTTTTTGTTTGATAACGAACACCTTTATGCAAAGTGGATGCGTGACATCTGTGAGGCACAGCGATCTGATGGATGTATTCCTGACGTGGCACCTGCATTCTGGAATTACTATAGTGATAACGTGACATGGCCTGCTGCTCTGCCTTTCACTTGTGATATGTTGTGGCGACAGTTTGGCAATCGGCAACCCATTGACGATTCTTATCCTACTATTCGCAAATGGGTATTGCACATGATAGAGGAATACTGCCAAAATGGTATTATCACCAAAGATAAATATGGTGACTGGTGTCCGCCACCTGAAAAACTTGACTTAATCCACGCTCAAGATCCCAATCGCATTACTGATGGAAAACTGATAGCCACGGCTTATATGATTCGTGTGCTACAGTTGTTGGAACAATGGAATTGTGAGCCAGAGCGCTGGAATCCTATCCGAAAGACAATGACAGAGGCCTTCAACCGCAATTTTCTGACGGTTCGTAAAGGTACTTCGCTACGTCCGGGACATGTGCTCTTCCCTGATTCTACCTATTATGGTAATAATACCGTGACAGCAAATATCCTGCCTTTGGCATTGGGCATAGTACCCGATAGTTGCAAGAGTGACATTGTTCGTCAGGTGGTGGAGAATATTTGTGTCAAGAACAAAGGTCATGTGTCGTGTGGTGTCATAGGCATATCATGGTTATTGCGCACACTTTCCGACAATGGATTTGCCGACGTGGCATATCTTCTCGCCACTCAGAAGAGTTATCCCTCATGGGGATATATGGCAAACAATGGGGCTACTACCATTTGGGAACTATGGAATGGTAATACTGCCAACCCCCGAATGAACTCAGGTAATCATGTGATGCTCTTGGGCGACCTATTGCCTTGGTGTTACCAGTATATTGGTGGAATCCGTACTAATGATGCTTTCCGCCATTTCACACTTCGTCCTTCATTCGATATACAGGACTGTGAATGGGCAAACGTAGATTACGAGTCGCCTTACGGTCGCATTAGCAGTCATTGGAGAAAGACCTTACAACATTTGGACTGGGAGGTGGAAGTGCCTTGTAATACTACAGCAGAGGTTTATCTGCCTGATGGTACAGTCAAAACTGTAGGTTCTGGACATTACCAGTTCCGTGTTGAGATTCCCACAGCACATGCCGCTATAATGAAAGATGAGTTCCTTTATGAACATACACTTTTCCCTGAGGCACATGCCGGAACTATTGTAGAGACCAAGAAAGGCGATCTTATCACCGCATACTTCGGTGGAACGCATGAACGCGACCCTGATGTTTGCATCTATGTCAATATCAAACGCAAGGGCGAGAACCACTGGTCAACCCCTATACTTGCTGCAGACGGTGTGTTCCAAATAGGAACTCCACAGGCAGCATTAGCAGGACTGTCGGGCATCAACGCAGAAACAACCTCTGCAGAAGCCGGTCCGGTGAAGACGCTCAGTGATCAACGTGGCGCATTGACCTATGATTATCTCACTAAGAAGACGCTTGTCACGCTTCCGAAAGGTCTCAAACGCAAGGCATGTTGGAATCCTGTACTCTTTGAGATGCCTGATGGCGAACTTTGGCTGTTTTTCAAAATAGGATCAACGGTAGGGGATTGGACCGGATGGCTTACAAAATCGAAGGATGGCGGCCGTACTTGGAGTGACAAGGAACCGTTGCCGAAAGGTTTTCTCGGCCCTATTAAGAACAAGCCCGAACTGATTGACGGTCGTCTGATATGCGGTTCTTCTACCGAAGGAAAGGGTTGGCGCTTCCATGTGGAGATTTACGACATAGCTACCAAGACTTGGAAATACGTGGGACCGATAGAGGCAGCCAACGAACCAGCCACCATTGACCTGGCTGCAGATACTAAAGATCTTGCCCATCCCATATATCATGAAGGCAAATCGGCATTGCCCATCTATAGCATACAACCCTCCATTCTTCGTCTGTCTGATGGACGCTTGCAGGTGTTGATGCGCACGCGCAATGGTCGTCTTGCCACCTCTTTCTCCAATGATCATGGAGATTCTTGGTCGAAAGTGGTGTTGACAGACGTGCCCAACAACCAGAGTGGCACCGATGCTGTGACTCTGCGTGATGGTCGCCATGCTTTGATTTATAACGATTTTGAGACGCTGCCCGATACAAAGAAAGGTCCGCGCACACCTTTGTCGTTAGCGTTGAGCACCGATGGCTCTCATTGGCAAAAGGTGTTGACCTTAGAAGATTCGCCCATCGACCAATATTCCTATCCCGCTATTATACAGGGTAAAGATGGCACGTTGCATTGTCTCTATACCTGGCGCCGACAGCGGATGGCCTACAAACAAATCAATCTGAAGAAACTGAAACAAGACAAATGAAAAAACTACTCACTATGATTTTGCTGGCTGTCAGCATAGTATCCTATGCTCAGACATTCAGCATCACCACTCGCCGAGAGGCTTCCAACCGCGAAAAGTTTGCAGCCGAATATCTGTCGCGCAAGCTCTCTGCGTTGGGTTATTCCTTTGTCAAGGGTAAAGCAGACTATCGCATCTCTCTGATAATATCGAAAGACAGCACCGTTTTGAAGCAAGAAGGCTTTCGTCTTTCACAGCGCAAACGCACCATCACGATAGAAGGTGGCGATGCCACGGGAGTCATCTATGGATGCAACGAACTGGTGGAACAGGTGAAGAAAAACCACATGTTGATGGTTTCGCCTACCATGCAACACCCCGAAATGGTGATGCGTGGCACTTGTATCGGTCTGCAGAAAACCGTCTATCTACCGGGGCATGGAGTCTATGAGTATCCTTATACTCCCGAAAACTTCCCTTGGTTCTACGATAAAGCAGAGTGGGTGAAATATCTCGATATGATGGTTGAGAACCGTATGAACTCGCTCTATTTATGGAATGGACATCCTTTTGCCTCCTTAGTAAAACTGAAAGACTATCCCTTTGCCTTAGAGGTTGACGAGGCTACGTTCCGTAAGAATGAAGAGATATTCTCCTTTCTTACGCATGAAGCCGACCGTCGCGGCATCTTCGTTATACAGATGTTTTATAACATTATCCTCAGCAAACCCTTTGCAGACCACTATGGACTGAAGACCCAGGACCGTCATCGCCCCATCACACCACTCATAAGCGATTATACCCGTAAGTCTGTTGCGGCTTTTATCGAGAAATATCCCAACGTGGGATTGCTGGTATGTTTGGGTGAGGCCATGGCATCTATTGACGATGATGTGAAATGGATGAAGGAGACCATCATACCCGGTATCAAAGACGGACTGAAAGCATCTGGCCGTACCGACATACCTCCTGTTGTGTTGCGTTCCCACGATACCGATGGTCCATTGGTACTCCGTGAGTCATTACCACTATATCCCAATATCTATACGATGTCGAAATATACAGGTGAGTCGCTTACTACTTACGAGCCGGGTGGACCGTGGGGTGAAACCCATAGACAACTGGCTGCCGCCGCCCCTGTCCATATCGACAATGTGCATATCCTTGCCAATCTGGAACCTTGGCGATGGTCGTCACCGGCGTTTATCAGTAAGACGGTAGAGGCTATGCACCGTGTACACCATTCAAAAGGATTGCATCTCTATCCCCAAGCCAGTTATTGGGACTGGCCCTATGCAGCAGATAAATTGCCAGATGGACGTAGATTGAAACAGTTGGACCGCGATTGGATGTGGTATAAGGCATGGGGCCGTTATGCTTGGAACTGTCATCGTAACAACGATAATGACTATTGGAAGCAGGTTTTGGCAGATTATTACCAGACCGATACTCTTACGGCAGGTTGCATACTCAATGCCTATGATGAGTCTGGAGAGATTGCGCCCAAGTTGTTGCGCCGTTTCGGAATTACCGAGGGCAATCGCCAAACACTCCTGTTGGGCATGAAAATGGGACAACTGGTCAATCCTTACAAATATACCATCTATCCTGGATTCTATGAAAGTTGTGGTCCCAAGGGTGAAAAACTCATAGAATACGTGGAAAAGGAATGGAACCATCAGTCGCATGAAGGCGAGTTGCCTCTTGATATCATAGACCAATGTGTGGATCATGGTGCTGCAGCTCTTGCCGCCATCACTTCCATTCAATCCGAAACGCTGGGCAACCACAGAGACGAGTTCCTTCGTTTGCAGAACGATATGCGTTGCTATTACCATTTTGCCAAGGCTTTCCGTCTGAAAGTGTTGGCTGCCCATCAGGCTCTCAACTACAAATGGAGCAAGGATATCAGTCATCTTGATGCTGCCGTTCCGTTGTTGGAGCAGTCTATTGAAGAATGGCGCAAGCTCTGCCAACTCACCGCCGACACCTATCTCTATGCCAATTCCATGCAGACCGCACAGCGTCGCATCCCTGTAGGTGGCGACAATGGCAAGTATAAGACTTGGACAGAGATGCTGCCCATCTATGAAGAAGAGTTGGAAGCACTTCGACAGAACATCTACCGATTGCGTCATCCTGCTGATTCCACAGCCACAGCCCATATTGCGGCAATCACTCCAGCCCCAGTGAAACTGTCCGACGGACAGCAGACCGTGACACTAACCAAGGATGCCATACTTTTCGAAGGTCGTCCCGATACTAAGGTTGATGCCGTAGCCCCCGAACTGGAAGGTCTTCAAGCCCTTGTCCTCAATCGCGATACTACTCGCATCAAGGGTACCACCATTAGTTTTTCATCGCCCAAGCCTGTTAAAGTGCTGGTTGGATTCTTTCAGGATGATGACCATAAATGGGCGAATCCTCCAAAATTGGAGATTGATGCCACGGGCAATGAATATGGTCAGGCAGAGCCCGTATTGACCAATGCCATCAGTATGCTACAAATGCCGAAGGTCAATATCCATCAGTATTGTCTTCCTGCTGGTAATCATTTGTTGCGTTTGCCAAAGGGCATCATCATGGTGGCTGGTTTTACATCCAGTGAAATTCAGCCCCGCGATGCAGGACTCAACGGTGCCGGCAACGAGGTTGATTGGCTGTTTCAGAAATAAAACGAATCAGATACGACAATGATGCATACTACTACATTTACCCACCGGATGTTTCTGTTGCTGTCAGCCTTGTTGCTGTTGAGTCAAATATCCTTTGCTGCACGCCATAAGCAAAAGGTGGCTGTCACTCGCGAGGACATGAAGCGCGTCTATGACGAAGTACGCACACCTTATAAATATGGTATGGTGGTGGCTCCCGCCGATAATGGTCATAAGATTGACTGTCCTACGGTGTTCCGCGAAGGCAATCGTTGGCTGATGACCTATGTGGTGTATAATGGTAAAGGCGGACTTGATGGACGTGGCTATGAGACATGGCTGGCATCGAGCGACGACCTCTTACACTGGCAAGTGGAAGGTCGATTGCTGAGTTATCGCGATGCCGGATGGGACATGAATCAGCGTGGTGGATTCCCTGCACTTATAGACTGGACATGGAATGGCAGTTACCGCATAAACACCTATAAGGGCCATCACTGGATGACCTATATTGGCGGGCACGGCACTGGTTATGAAGCAGTACGCGAACCTTTACATATTGGATTGGCATGGACTGCAGGCGATGTCAGCAAAGCCCACGAATGGGAGTCGCTGTCGCGCCCAGTGATGTCCATCAACGATAAGGATGCGCAATGGTGGGAGAAGTTGGTACAATATAAAAGTACGGTATATGACGACCCCAAGCGCACGCTGGGCAAGCGTTTTGTGATGTTCTACAATGCCGGCGGCATCAATCCATCCAACCAACTGAAAGCTGAGCGCATCGGTATAGCCCTTAGCAACGACATGAAACACTGGCAGCGCTACAAGGGCAATCCCATTTATAGCCATGAAGCACCCGGCATTATCACGGGCGATGCACAGATTGTGAAGATGGGCAACCTTTTTGTCATGTTCTATTTCTCTGCTTACAATCCGTCTCGTCGCTATAGTGCCTACAATACCTTTGCCGTCAGTCGCGACCTTATCCATTGGACTGACTGGGACGGTGAAGACTTGATAATCCCCTCAAAGCCCTACGACAACCTGTTTGCGCATAAGAGTTATGTGGTGAAACATGATGGTGTAGTCTATCATTTCTACTGTGCTGTCAACAACGACCAGCAACGTGGCATTGCTGTGGCTACCAGTCGGCCGATGGGACGGTCTTCTGTCCACTTTCCAAAAGCCGAGAAGAAAGGTCGCCGCCAAGTGACCAACCTCAACGAAGGGTGGCAGGCACGCCTGCCGGGTAAGGGCAAGAAGGAGGCTATAAAAGTCAATCTGCCCCACAATTTCGATGACTATTACGGCTACCGACAGTTGCGCCATGGCAATCTGCACGGCAATGCCGACTATACCAAAACCATCGAATGTAAGAAACAAGCAGGTCGCCGCTACTTCCTTCAGTTGGAAGGCGTGGGCACCTATGCCACAGTCAGCATCAATGGTCATGCATATCCGCGCGAACTGGTAGGCCGTACGGTCTATACGCTCGATGTGACCGATCGTTTGAAAACGGGCACCAACCAATTGTCCATCCATGTGGAGCACCCATCTATGCAGACCGAGTCACCCTGGGTGTGTGGTGGTTGCTCGTCGGAATGGGGCTTCTCTGAGGGCAGTCAACCATTGGGCATCTTCCGCCCCGTATCGCTCATCGAGACCGACGAGGTGCGTATCGAACCGTTTGGTGTACACATTTGGAACAACAACACCTGTGATTCGGTATATATCGAAACCGAGGTGAAGAACTACGGCAGTTTGCCAGCCACCTTCGAACTCGTCAATAAGTTCACGTTAGCCAGTGGCAAGCAACTTTTCCGACAGAGCGATACCTTGACTTTGCAACCCGGCGAGACCCGCATGATAGCCTGTGCTGAGGCTGTGGCAGATGCACATCGATGGAGTTTGACTGATCCTTATCTCTACACCTTGGCATCTATGATCAAGCGGCAAGGCAAAACTACCGATGAGGTACGCACGCCTTTCGGCATAAGAAGCATATCTTGGCCCGTACTGCGCCATGATAACGATCCCCGATTCTATCTCAACGGTCAGCCAACCTTTATCAATGGCACCTGTGAGTACGAACATCTTTTAGGTCAGAGCCATGCGTTTTCCAACGAACAGATACGTTCACGCATGAAAATGATACGCCACGCCGGATACAATGCCTTGCGCGAAGCCCATCAGCCCCATAATTTGCTTTATCAGCAACTTGCCGACGAACAGGGAATGCTCTTCTGGAGTCAGTTCTCAGCCCATATCTGGTACGACACACCGGCATTCCGACAGAACTTCAAACGCTTATTGGTGAGATGGATAAAAGAGCGTCGCAACTCGCCGAGCGTAATCCTTTGGGGACTGCAAAACGAAAGTGTGTTGCCCAAAGACTTTGCCGAAGAGTGTTCTGCCATTATCCGTTCACTCGACCCCACCTGTCATGACCAGCGTGCCATTACCACTTGCAATGGCGGTGAAGGTACCGATTGGAATGTGGTACAGAACTGGAGCGGCACCTATGGCGGTTCTGCCGACAACTATCATCAGGAGTTGTGTCGTCCCGACCAGTTGCTCAATGGTGAATACGGTGCTTGGCGCACCCTTGATCTGCATGGCGAAGCAAAATACAGTGAGGAAAAGAGCACCCAACTGCTTACTACCAAGATGCGCTTAGCCGAGCAGGTTGCCGACAGCGTCTGCGGTCATTTCCAGTGGATCTTCGTTTCTCACGACAATCCCGGACGCGTGCAACCCGATGGTGCCTACCGCCGTATCGACCGTGTGGGCCCCATCAACTACAAAGGCCTGCTCACCATCTGGGAAGAACCATCGCTCGCCTATACCACCATAGCCCAAAGAGGAAAGAGCAACACCCCATCGCTCCGACTCACAGCCGCCGACCATCAGACCGATTGCCTGCGTGCTGCCGAGGGCTACCACTATCTCTATCGTATCAACTGCGGTGGCGATTGTATGACAGATGAATATGGACAGCAGTGGCACGCCGATGATCAGCGCTACTGGCACTCGTGGGCACAGGACTTCAAGAACATCGATCCGCGTCAAGCCAGCCAACGCCACATCACTGATAGCATACGCGGAACACAGTCAGCAAGCCTCTTCCAGTATTTCCGCTTCGGTCGTCACCGTCTTTGGTACGATTTCCCTGTTGCCGATGGCGATTATCGAGTAGAGCTATACTTCGCAGAACCATGGCACGGAAAGGATGGGGGAGAACACGATGACTATGAGGGATTGCGCATCTTTGATGTAGCAGTCAACGATTCGGTTGTTATCGACGATCTCGACCTGTGGGCAGAGGCAGGCTATTGTGCCGCCACCAAACGTGTGGCGAATGTTCATGTGGAGGGCGGTCATCTGCGCATTTCGTTCCCAGAGGTTAAAGCCGGACAGGCTGTTATCAGTGGCATTGCCATCGCTTCACTGCAGCCAGTGGTTGAAACTCCCCACGATTGTCGTCCGACATGGCAAGCGCTCGATACCGACACCATAGCTCGACTGCCCAAAGACCTCTTGCCCAAGGACACAGAGACTCGTCCTGCCGTGGCTTACAAACCGTTGACAACCCCTGCCGAAGGTCAGGTTGCCGCCACGCAGTTTGTCATTCAACCGGGTCTCGGACAGGAATATGCGCTGCGTTTCCGCTATAAGAACACGACGGGCGCACCTGTTGTGGCACGCCTGACCATTGTTGATGCCAAGCAGATTACGCTGGTGGATCGCAAGATCACCTTCCCTGCCACGCCCAACAAGTTTAAGATGCTCTCCACCACCACCGAAACACAGATCAATGCCGGCACCTATACCGTCACGGTAGAGTCGGCAGACGTATCGTTTCGCGAACTTGAAATACAATAAACGATGATTCGTTTCCCATACACTATACTCATGTCAACGATGAAGAATCCTATCCTGCGCCTCGTGCTGACCGCCACGTTCTGTTGTGGCATGGCGCTGCAGACTGCCACACCGATAGTGGCACAATCCGTATCATCCTTACCCACACGTGAACACCACGATTGGGAAGACCACCATGTGTTGCAGATCAACCGCGAAGCACCTCGTGCCTATTTCATACCCTTTGCCGAAAAGCCCGGCGACAGCCGTTTGTTGCTCAACGGTGCATGGCACTTCCGATGGACCAGGACCCCTCAGGAGCGCATAGCAGACTTCTATCGCACCGACTTCGATGCATCGTCATGGCAACGGTTGAACGTGCCTGCCAACTGGGAGGTTAATGGATACGGCACCCCCATCTATGTGTCGGCAGGTTTTCCCTTCCGTATCAATCCCCCTTACGTTACTGATGAGCCGAAAAAAGACTGGACCACTTATGAGGAACGCAACCCCACAGGCCAGTATAAGCGCACCTTCCTGTTGCCTGAAAAGTGGCAACAGGGTCAGACCTTTCTGCGCTTTGAAGGCGTGATGAGTGCGTTCTACGTATGGGTCAACGGCGAGCGCGTGGGCTATTCGCAGGGATCGATGGAACCCTCGGAGTTCAACGTGACCCCTTATCTGCATTGCGGTGAGAACCAAGTGGCAGTCGAGGTGTATAAATACAGCGACGGTTCCTATCTCGAAGATCAGGACTTCTGGCGCTTTGGCGGTATCCATCGCGACGTATTGCTCTACCACACTCCCGATGTGCGACTTCGCGATGTTGCCATTCGAACTTGTTGCAACAATCTTTCCGATGCCCAATGGACGTTGCAGATAGACCCGCAGTTCTCGGTCTATCGTGGCGAGGATGGCGAAGGCTACCGTTTGGCAGCCGTATTGACCGATGGCGGACAGACTGTAGGTAGCGATACTGCAGATGTGGCAACGGTGCTCGACCTCTCACACAAGGCAGTCCGCATGAACGAATGGTATCCACAGCGTGGGCATCGCAAGTTGGGACGCATGACGATGACGGTTTCCCGTCCACGATTGTGGAGTGCCGACTATCCCCATCTCTATGACCTTCACCTGGTATTGTTGCGCCCCGACGGAAGTGTGGCAGAGCAAGTGAAGGAGCGTGTGGGTTTCCGAAAGATAGAAATCAAGGGCTGCGAGATGTTTATCAACGGTCATGTGGTAAAACTGCGTGGTGTGAATCGCCACGAACACGACCCCCATACAGCTCGTGTGATGAGTGAAGAGCTGATGGTCAAAGACCTCTTGCTGATGAAGCAAGCCAACATCAATGCCGTGCGCCTGTCGCATTATCCCAATTGTCCGCGTTGGTATGAGTTGTGCGACTCTATCGGCATGTTTGTGATGGACGAGGCTGACTGTGAGAGTCACGGATTGCGAGGCACCCTGGCAAGTACTCCCGACTGGGCACCTGCCTTTCTCGACCGTTGCATCCGCATGGCGGAGCGCGATAAAAACCGTCCTTCGATTATCTTTTGGAGCTTGGGCAACGAGAGTGGCTATGGTCCCAACCATGCTGCCATGGCAGCTTGGCTCCATGAGTTCGACCCCACACGCCCCGTTCACTACGAAGGAGCGCAGGGCCATTACCCCGACCTTTACGACCCTAAGACCGTTGATGTCATCAGTCGCTTCTATCCACGGGTGCGCCAGGAATATCTCAATCCCGGCATACCTGAGGGCTCCGACCGCGAACGTGCTGAGAATGCACGGTGGGAGCGACTGCTCGATATTGCCGATGCAGGCGATATCCGCCCCATATTGACCAGCGAATACGCTCATGCGATGGGCAATGCGATGGGCAATTTTCAAGACTATTGGGACGAAATCTACAGTCATCGCCAACTGTTAGGCGGTTTTATCTGGGACTGGGTAGATCAGGGAATACTCCGTGGCGACAGTGTTTGCTATGGTGGCGACTTTGGTGATAAACCCAATCTGCACGCTTTCTGCCTCAATGGTGTGGTGCGCAGTCAGCGCGAACTCACTCCGAAATACTATGAAGTGAAGAAAGTTTATGCGCCAGTATGCTTCCGTCGCGAGGGTAACACCATTCGGGCTGCTGTGCGATACAGCGAGATTCCACTCTCAGAATACCGCTTTACATATACTGTGACTGACAATGGACGACTCGCTGCACAGGGCACATTCGCCGAAACGCTCTCGCTCGATGGCTTCGCCCGACTGATCAATCGCCATGCCGATCACGACATCCGACTCACTGTCGCCGCCCATCGCAACGGTATGGAAGTGACCCACGAACAGTTCCCACTTGCCGATCATCTCTTGGCATTGGCATCCTCCGCAAATAAGCGTCAGTCGCCTATCGTCTCGCTGGCAGACATACGCCTGCAAGCATTCCGTGCACCGACCGACAACGATAAGAGTTTTGGCAACTGGTTGGCAAAGGATTGGAAGCAACAGGGCCTTGATACCGCACAAGTGGTAGTGACTGACGGAGGCAGACGACAGGAGATACGACTGCCCGAAGGCACCATCACGATGACAGCCGAACAGCAAGACGATGAATACGAACTGACCTTCACCTGTCAGGGAACGCTGCCCGAACTGCCCCGACTGGGCATTGTCATGGCTCTGCCCGATGATTACAACCGAGTGGAATGGTACGGACTCGGACCATGGGACAACTATCCCGACCGACAGGCTGCCTGCACCATAGGCAAGTGGACTTCCACCGTGGCAGAACAATACACCCCTTATGCGCGTCCGCAGGATTCTGGTAGTCACGGATCATGTGCCTATGTGGTGTTGCGCAACGGTGCTGGCAAGACAATACGCGTTGAAGCCATAGGCGAACCCTTTGCGTTTAGTGCCTTACCCTATTCCGCGCGCGAGTTGGCCACAAAAAACCACCACTACGAACTGCGTCCCGACGGTCATACCTACCTGTCTATTGATTGTGCCGTGTTAGGACTTGGCAATAGTTCGTGTGGTCCCGGTGTGCTGAAACGCTACGCCATCGACAAATCGACAACCCATCGTTTGCGCTTCCGCATACGGTAACCATAAGACACCATTTCCCTTTATCAAACAGTCAAAGACGTCAGTTGCAGTCTGAAACAATATCGCTTCCACCTTGCAACTGACGTTTTCTCGTTGTGTCCGTGACGTTCCCTCTATGTGCATGTGATGTTCATAGCAAAGCAAATTCAATGAATTTCCTCAGCAAACTCAATGAATTTCCTCAGCAATTTCAATGAATTTGCTGAGCAATTTCAATGAATTTGCTGAGGAAAGTGGCTTCTATGATGCTGCAAGGTGTTGCTTGCCAGTAAATTATGTAAGTTTGAAAAGATTGCTGAAAACGATGCTTTTAGTCTGTAGAGCATCAATATAATAATAATAATGAACGTGCGTGCGCGTGCGTAGCATGTTGCATTTCACTTCTTCTATGATACCCAACAAAATACGTGGACGGTTGTCTTCATTCTTGAGTGAACAGTGTCTGAATCATGTAATCCACTTTTTTTTGAAAAAAGATAGTAGAATGTTTGGTTATATGCATGGAATTGTATAATTTTGCACCACATTCGTATAAATATACTTAGCACTATGAAAGTCAAAAACGACCGTTTAGAGGCCCTCCGCATGATAATTTCCAGTCAGGAACTCGGTAGTCAGGAAGAATTGCTGACCGCCTTAAAGCAAGAAGGCTTCACGCTGACACAGGCAACTCTGAGTAGAGACTTGAAACAACTGAAGGTGGCAAAAGCCGCTTCCATGCGCGGCAACTATGTCTATGTGTTGCCCAACGACACCATGTACAAGCGCGTCAGCACTCCGCACAGCGTGCGCGAGATGTTGCAGGTGCCTGGTTTTTTGAGCATCAACTTCTCAGGTAACATTGGTGTGATCAAGACCCGTCCGGGCTACGCCAGCAGTATAGCCTATAATATCGATAACAGCAATATTGACGACATCCTCGGAACGATAGCCGGCGACGATACCATTCTGATTGTTATCAAGCAGGGCGTGCATACACAGCAGGTGATTGACGCGCTGAGCGAAGTAGTGCCTAACATGAAATGACGAAAGATTAATACAGACCGAAATAGTCAGTTGAACGAAATAAATGGAACAGACAGACAATAAGGAAATAGAAGTGATTGTGGCAGGTCCGGAGCATGAGGTATATGTAGATACCATCCTGCAGACCATCGCCGATGCTGCAAAGGTGCGCGGCACCGGTATTGCAAAGCGTACACACGAATATCTTGCCACGAAGATGAAAGAGGCAAAGGCTGTAATAGCCTTGTCAAACGGACGTTTTGCAGGATTCAGCTACATTGAGACATGGGGAAACAAAACTTATGTGACAACCTCAGGACTCATCGTACACCCCGATTTCAGAGGCATCGGAGTGGCAAAACGCATCAAAGACCTCACCTTCTCGCTCGCAAGAGTGCGCTGGCCACATGCTAAGATATTCTCGCTCACCAGCGGAGCTGCCGTTATGGCGATGAACACACACTTGGGCTACCAGCCCGTGACCTTTGCCGACCTCACCGACGATGAATCGTTTTGGCGCGGTTGCGAGGGTTGTGTCAATGTAGATGTGCTTCACCGCACCGGACGAAAATACTGCATCTGCACCGCCATGCTATACGATCCCGAAGAACACCTGCCCGTGAAAATCCCTGAGGCAGTGCTCGAACGTATTAAAGCAATGGACGGAGTAAAATAGGAAACAACGCCCTCAGCCCTTCCTACCGACAACGCCAAGCGCCACAAACCCTAAGGAAAGGGCAGGGGAGAAACATGGAAATAAAAACAAAAAAACGAAGAAAGATATGGCAAACAAGAAAGTAGTAGTAGCTTTTTCAGGAGGTCTTGACACCTCTTACACCGTGATGAAACTGGCACAGGACGGTTGGGACGTCTATGCCGCATGTGCCAATACTGGCGGTTTCAGCCCAGAACAGTTGAAAACCAACGAAGAAAACGCCTTCAAACTGGGTGCTAAAGCCTACGCAACACTCGATGTGACACATGAATACTATGAGAAATCGCTCAAGTATATGATATTCGGAAACGTGCTCCGCAACAACTGCTACCCCATTTCGGTTAGTTCTGAGCGCATCTTCCAAGCCATTGCCATTGCACGCTATGCCAAGGAGATTGGTGCTGACGCCATTGCCCACGGTTCTACAGGTGCTGGAAACGACCAGATCAGATTTGACATGACTTTCCTCGTGATGGCTCCCGGAGTGGAAATCATCACCCTGACACGCGATAAGAAACTGACCCGTAAGGAGGAAGTTGACTTCCTCAACGAACATGGATTCTTTGCAGACTTCACCAAACTGAAGTACTCTTATAACGTAGGAATATGGGGTACCAGTATTTGCGGTGGCGAACTCCTCGATCCAACACAGGGATTGCCCGAAGAAGCATATCTCAAACACGTCACAGCAAAGGATGCTGAGGCTACGCTGAAAATCACTTTCGACAAGGGTGAAATCGTTGCTGTCAACGACGAGAAGTTTGACGACAAAGTGAAAGCCATTCAGAAAATTGAAGAAATAGGTGCAAGCTACGCCATCGGACGCGACGCCAACGTGGGAGACACCATCATCGGTATCAAGGGAAGAGTAGGTTTTGAGGCTGCTGCACCTAAACTCATCATCGAAGCACACAGACTGCTGGAGAAATCAACACTCTCTAAATGGCAGCAATACTGGAAAGACCAAGTTGCCAACTGGTATGGCATGTTCCTCCACGAGAGTCAGTATCTCGAACCCGTCATGCCTGATATGGAAGCCATGCTTACTTCAAGTCAGCGCAATGTGACCGGAACAGCTATTCTGAAACTGCGTCCTTACGGTTTTGAGACTATCGGCGTAGATTCTGACAACGACCTCACCAAGTCGAAACTCGGCGAATATGGAGAGACACAAAACGGATGGACTGCCGACGAAGCCAAGGGCTTTATCAAGGTGCTCTCTACACCACTTCGCGTCTATTACGGTACTCATCCCGATGAGCGCAAATAATCACAGCATAACAATACAATAGATTCTAACAGCAAGGATATGGAACGAAAACTCACTTTGTCGCCCGACAAAAAGATTGCGGGCGTATGTGCAGGAATTGCCGAATACTTCGATTTCGACCCAACACTCGTAAGATTGGCATGGCTGGCGGCTACTGTCTTCACTTGTTTTAGTGGGGTGATATTCTATATCATCTGCTGGATCGTTATACCAGACAGACAATTATGATTAAGATAGGAATACTTGGCGCAGCAGGTTACACGGGTGGAGAACTCATCCGTGTGCTGCTCAATCACCCTGAGGCAAACATCGTGTTCGCCAATTCAGAAAGCAATGCAGGCAACCTTGTAAGTGATGTTCATGAAGGACTCATAGGCGATACCGAACTGAAGTTTACCGACCAGATGCCGTTCGACGAGGTTGACGTGGTGTTCTTCTGCTTCGGTCACGGAAAGAGCGAGGCGTTCCTCAAGGAACATACCATACCCGCCAACGTGAAAATCATCGACCTGGCACAGGATTTCCGCATCAAAGGCAGTCACGACTACGTATATGGATTGCCCGAAATCAACCACGACGAGATTGCCACCGCACAACATTTGGCTAATCCGGGATGCTTTGCCACAGCTATTCAACTGGCACTTCTGCCTGCTGCCTATCTCAATCTGCTGAAAGAAGATGTGAGCGTCAATGCCATCACGGGCAGTACTGGAGCCGGACAGAAACCCGGAGCCACCACCCATTTCTCATGGCGTGCCGACAACCTCAGCATCTACAAACCTTTCCAACATCAGCATATTGCCGAAATCAGACAGTCGCTGAAACAGGTGCAGGGCTATCTTGATGCCGATATAGACTTTATCCCCTACCGCGGAAACTTTGCCAGAGGTATCTTCTGCACCGCTGTGGTGCGTACACCAGCTCCGCTGGAGGATGTGAAAGAAGCGTATAAAGACTTCTACCGCCATGCGGCTTTCACGCATGTCAGCGACAATCCCATCGACCTCAAACAGGTGGTCAATACCAACAAGGCACTGGTTCATGTGGAGAAATATGGCAACAAACTCCTCATCACCTCTGCCATCGACAATCTTCTGAAGGGTGCTGTGGGACAAGCGGTGCAGAATATGAACATCATGTTTGGTATCGATGAACACGCAGGCTTGAGACTTAAACCCTCTGCCTTCTAACAATAAAATAAATAAAACATATATGAAGCTCTTTGATGTCTATCCATTGTTCGATGTAAATATCGTCAAAGGTAAAGGATGCCACGTTTGGGACGATAAAGGACAAGAGTATCTTGACCTCTACGGAGGCCATGCGGTCATCTCTATCGGCCATTCACATCCACACTATATCAATAAGGTAAACGAACAACTGAACAAACTGGGATTCTATTCCAATTCGGTAATCAATAAACTGCAAGTGGAATTGGCGGAAAGAATCGGTCGCATTTCGGGCTACGACGACTATCAGTTGTTCCTGATCAATTCGGGTGCTGAGGCTAACGAAAATGCCTTGAAACTCGCATCATTCACCAATGGACGCACAAGAGTGCTTTCGGCTGAGAAAGCATTCCATGGACGTACATCGCTCGCAGTAGAGGTTACCAACAATCCGAAGATTATTGCGCCCATCAACAATAACGGTCACGTGACCTATCTGCCACTCAACGACCTCGCAGCATGGGAACACGAACTCGCTAAGGGAGATGTCTGCGCTGTCATTCTTGAGTGCATACAAGGTGTGGGAGGCATCAAACTCGCCACTGCCGAATTTGCGCAAGGACTGCAGAAACTCTGTAAAGCGCACGGCGCCATACTCATCTGCGATGAAATACAATGTGGATACGGAAGAAGCGGTAAGTTCTTTGCACACCAGTGGTTGGGCATCAGACCCGACATCATCACCGTGGCAAAGGGTATTGCCAACGGATTCCCGATGGGTGGCGTACTGATTTCGCCAGAGTTTAAACCCGTATATGGACAACTCGGAACGACTTTCGGAGGTAACCATCTGGCTTGCGCAGCAGCACTCGCCGTACTTGATGTGTTTGAAGAGGAGCATCTTGTCGAGAATGCCAACGAGGTGGGAGAGTATCTCATCGGTCGTCTTCGAGCAATCAACAACCCACATATCCTCGATGTGCGTGGTAGAGGAATGATGATTGGCGTAGATCTCGATGTGCCACATAAGGATGTCAGACAACCGCTCATCTATCAAGAACACTGCTTCACAGGTTGTGCAGGAACCAACGTACTGCGTCTCTTGCCACCACTCTGCCTTACCAAAGCAGAAGCAGACCTGTTTATCGATAAACTCAATAAAGTTTTCGCAGCATTATGAAAATTACCATGATAGGTGCTGGAGCCATGGGGGGCGCCACCGTAGAAGGATTGCTTAAGGCTAAATCCTTCAAGCAGGAAGAGATTACAGTGGCCGACCCAACGGCTGAAGTATTGGAGAAATTCAAGGCAATGGGAGTCAATACCACGACAAACAATGCTGACGCAGCCAAAACGGCTGATATCGTTTGCGTGTGTGTGAAACCTTGGCTCGTTGATACTGTATTGGCTGGTATCAGAGCAAGCATACGTCCAAAAGACCAACTCCTGGTGGTTATTGCAGCAGGAGTAACGCCGGAACGGGTGCGTGAGGCACTGCCCGAAACACCGCCATTCTTCCTCGTAATCCCCAATATCGCTATTGCCCAATTGGCATCAATGACCTTCATGGTGCCCGTAGGGGCTGACGATGCACAGACCGCAACCGTCAAAGGAATATTCGATGAGATGGGTAGTACACTCATCACTGACTTTCAACATCTGGCAGCTGGAACTACGCTTGCCTCTTGCGGCATTGCTTATGCCATGCGTTACATCCGCGCTGCTTCTGAAGGCGGCGTGGAACTTGGTTTTAAAGCGGATGTTGCTAAAGACATCGTGATGCAGACTGTTTTGGGTGCTGTCAAACTGCTGCAAGCAAGCGGAATGCATCCCGAACAGGCCATCGACTTGGTGACTACACCGGGTGGAGTGACCATCAAGGGACTCAACGAGATGGAACATGCTGGCTTTACCTCTGCTGTCATCCGCGGACTGAAAGCCGGACTGAAATAGTGAAACCGTCTGACAAGATTGTAATACGCTAAAAGTAAATAATAACACGATTATACACAAAAACAATGGACGAACAATTAAAACAAATCGGTGAACGACTCAGAGGATTGCGCGACGTGCTCGATCTTACGGCAGAGGAAGTGGCTGAAACCTGCGGCATCGATGTGGATGTATATGAAAAGATAGAACGCGGTGAGGTGGATATTACCATCTCTAAACTCATGAAGATTGCACGAAAATATGGTGTGTCGGCGGAAGAACTGATGTTTGCTGAGGCACCACGCATGAAATCATATTTCGTAGTGAGAAAAGGACAGGGCATGAGCGTGGAGCGCACAAAGGCCTATAAATACCAAAGTCTGGCCAGTGGATTTGTTAACCACGATGCGGAGGTGTTTATCGTGACTGTAGAACCCAAGCCTGAAGCACACAAAATCTATAAGAATACTCACCTCGGACAGGAGTTTAACCTCGTACTCGAAGGGTCAATGGATCTCTTCATCGGCGATAAAACCATACGCCTGGAAGAGGGAGACAGCATTTATTTCGATTCAGGAAAACCTCACGGCATGCTCGCTGTAGGCAACAAAGCAGTAAAATTCCTCGCCTTCGTGGTTGAGAAATAAGGAGGCTACAAACAACACACTGGGGACTTACAACACACGAAGTGCTTGGAGTTTCCCTTTACGCAGTAAAAACACAACAAACATGATTGAAAGATTTTTAAAGCAGACACACTTCGAGTCTGTGGAAGACTATAACAAACATCTGGAATTTATCATTCCCGAAAACTTCAACTTCGCCTACGATGTGATGGATGTGTGGGCGGAAGAGGCTCCTGAAAAACTCGCCATCCTCTGGACTAACGACCAAGGAGACGAGATTCGCACAACATACGGAGAACTCAAAGAGCAGACTGACCAGGCGGCTTCATACCTATTGACATTGGGCATCGGGAAGAATGATCCTGTCATGCTGATACTGAAGAGACGCTATGAATGGTGGGTCATCATGCTTGCTTTGCATAAGATTGGAGCCATCGTTATTCCGGCTACTCACATGCTGACCAAGCACGATATCGTTTATCGCAATACGCGTGCAAGTGTCAAGGCGATTATATGTGTGGATGATGCCTATGTGACCGAACAGATTAAATTGGCAATGCCGGAGAGTCCTACCGTTAAGCTACTCATCACCGTTACTGACCATGGTAAACCCATTCCTGAAGGTTTCCGCGACTGGCAGTCGGAATGGAAAAAGGCACCACACTTCGTGCGTCCTGCTTTCGTCAATACCAACGAGGACACGATGCTGATGTATTTCACCAGTGGTACAAGTGGTGAACCGAAGATGGTGGCACACGACTATCTCTATGCAATGGGACATCTTACAACGGGTGTGTTCTGGCATAATCTGCACGAAAACTCACTCCATCTGACTGTTGCTGATACGGGATGGGGTAAGGCGGTATGGGGCAAATTCTACGGACAGTGGTTTGCCGGAGCTACCGTGTTTGTGTTCGATCATGAGAAATTCAATGCTGATACGCTGCTCAGACAAATAGAGAAATACCACGTCACTTCGTTCTGTGCGCCTCCTACCATCTATCGCTTCATGATTCGTGAAGACCTCTCTAAATACGATCTCTCATCGCTGGAGTACTGCACCACGGCTGGTGAAGCGCTTAATCCGGCAGTATTCGATAAGTTTAAAGAAAAAACTGGTATTCAGATGATGGAGGGATTCGGACAGACTGAAACGACTATGACACTGGGAACCATGCCTTGGATGACTCCGAAACCGGGTTCTATGGGAATGCCTAACGCACAGTATGACATCGACCTGATTAAACCTGACGGTACGCCGTGTGAGGATGGTGAGAAGGGAGAGATTGTCGTACGTGTGGGAGACCGAAAACCTATCGGTCTTTTCAAAGAATACTACCGCGACCCAGAACTGACTCGTGAAGCATGGCACGATGGTGTTTATCACACGGGCGACATGGCGTGGCGCGATGAAGATGGCTACTATTGGTTTGAAGGACGTATTGACGACGTGATCAAGTCGAGTGGTTACCGCATCGGTCCGTTTGAGGTGGAGTCGGCACTGATGACTCACCCTGCTGTTGTGGAATGTGCCATTACGGGTGTTCCTGACGATATCCGTGGTATGGTGGTTAAGGCTACAGTCGTATTAGGAAAGGAATGGAAGGATAAAGCGGGCGATGAGCTCGTCAAAGAACTGCAACAGCATGTGAAGAAGGAAACTGCTCCGTATAAGTATCCGCGTATCGTTGAGTTCGTTGATGAGTTGCCTAAGACCATCAGCGGAAAGATTCGCCGCGTGGAAATACGTAAGAAAGACTCGGAACAAAAGGGATAAATCCGTTGAACACCTTATAGAAATGAAAAGAATTGTAGTGAAGGTGGGTAGCAACGTGCTGACCCGTAAGGATGGTAAACTCGATGTCACGCGTATGTCGGCATTAGTCGATCAGATTGCATGGCTACGACAACACGACCATGAGGTTATTCTCGTGTCGTCGGGTGCTATGGCGAGTGGACGCGGAGAAATCAAGGTGGATCATCTGCTCGACTCTGTAGAACAGCGACAACTGTTTTCTGCTGTGGGACAGGTCAAACTCGTCGGACTCTATTACGACCTCTTTCGGGAATTTGATATCCATATCGGACAGGTGCTGACCATGAAGGAAAACTTTGAACCGGGAGAGCAATACCAAAACCAGCAGGCGTGTATGAAGGTGATGCTCGAAAACGATGTGTTGCCTATCGTCAATGAGAACGACACGGTGAGCGTCACCGAATTGATGTTTACCGATAACGATGAACTGTCGGGACTCATCGCGCAGATGATGAATGCGGAGACGCTGATCCTGCTCTCTAATATCGATGGTATCTTCACTACTCATCCCGAAGACCCTGCCGCCCAACTCATACGTGAAGTGGCGCCTGGACGGGATCTCTCTGAATATATTCAACCTGAAAAGAGTGCATTCGGTCGTGGAGGAATGCACTCGAAATACACCACGGCAACGAAAGTGTCGCAAGCGGGTATCAGGGTGATTATTGCCAATGGTGAGCGCGATAATATCCTCGTTGACTTGGTCAACAACAAGGAGGAAGTGCCACACACGGAGTTCGTACCACTGGTGAAAGCATAACAATCTGTTGTTTGAAGAAAACTATGGAAAAACTGTTTCAAGATGTAAAGAGGGCCAGCAAAACACTATCGGCTCTGACTGATGAGCAACGCAACTCCATCCTATTGGATGTGGCGGAGGCTATCGTGGCGCAGCAGAATACGCTGTTGGCGGCTAATGCTAAGGACTTGGAGCGCATGGATGTGAAGAATCCGCTCTACGACCGACTCCAACTGACGCCACAACGACTGGAAGGTATTGCGGCTGATATGCGCAATGTGACGAAACTGCCGTCGCCTCTGGGGCATAACAGTCATCAGCGAACGCTCCCCAATGGGTTGAGACTTCATCGCGTGACTGTGCCTTTCGGAGTGATTGGTATCATCTATGAGGCGCGGCCCAATGTGACGTTTGATGTCTTTGCCCTTTGTTTCAAGAGTGGCAATGCCTGCGTTCTCAAGGGTGGACGCGATGCTGACGACTCCAACCGTGCTGCCGTTGCACTCATCCATGCGGTGTTGAAGCGTCACAATATCGATGAAAATACCGTATCGCTGCTGCCTGCCACTCATGAGGCTACTGCCGAAATGCTTAATGCCGTGGGATATATTGACCTCTGCATTCCACGAGGCGGAAGAAAACTCATCGATTTCGTGCGCGATAATGCTCGTATTCCTGTCATTGAGACGGGGGCTGGCGTGGTCAATACCTATTTCGATAAAGGTGGTGACTTGCAGAAAGGACAGGCTATCATCCTTAATGCTAAGACGCGACGGGTATCGGTTTGCAATGCGCTCGACTGCCTGATCATCCATCAGAAACGACTTGCTGACCTCCCACAACTGGTGGCTCCGATGGCGGAGAAACAAGTGACTCTCTTTGCAGATAGTATGGCTTACAACCAACTCAAAGGGCATTATCCCGATACGCTCCTGATGCCTGCCACCGACGATTCCTTTGGTACGGAGTTTATGGACTATAAACTCGCTATTCGCACCGTAGCATCTATTGATGAGGCACTTGCTCATATCGACCTGTATGGCTCTGGACACAGCGAGTCTATCATTACCGAGGATGAGGCTGCCGCACGGCTCTTTCAACAAAAGGTGGATGCAGCTTGCGTCTATTGGAACGCACCAACCTCGTTTACTGATGGGGCACAGTTCGGATTGGGCGCTGAGATTGGAATCTCTACGCAGAAACTCGGACCGCGTGGACCTATGGGACTCGACGAGATTTGCACCTATAAATGGATTATAGAGGGTGAGGGACAGACTCGAAACTAAGACATTTCTTTTTATCATCAATTATCATAACCTGTATGAAAAGTTTTATCAACGTACAAGATATCGGTCCGCTGGAGAAAGCACTGGCCGAGGCTAAAGAGATTAAGAACGATCGTTTCAAATATCAGCATCTGGGCAAGAACAAGACACTGCTGATGATTTTCTTCAATAATTCACTGCGCACGCGTCTTTCTACACAGAAAGCTGCTATGAACCTGGGCATGAATGTCATCGTGCTCGATGTCAATGCGGGTGCATGGAAACTTGAAACAGAGCGTGGAGTCATCATGGATGGCGATAAGAGTGAACACTTGTTGGAGGCTATTCCGGTGATGGGGTGCTATTGCGACCTTATCGGTGTGCGCTCATTTGCTGGATTGTCTGATCGCGACTACGACTATGCTGAGACGGTTCTCAACCAGTTTATCAAGTATAGCGGAAAACCGGTCTTCGCCATGGAAACGGCTACCGTGCATCCCCTGCAGGCTTTCGCAGACCTCATCACTATTGAGGAGTATAAGAAGAAGCAACGGCCTAAGGTGGTTCTCACATGGGCACCTCACTGCCGTGCATTGCCGCAGGCTGTGCCTAACTCATTTGCGGAGTGGATGAATGCTGCCGATGTGGATTTCGTGGTGACTCATCCTGAGGGCTATGAACTCGATCCGAAGTTTGTAGGTAATGCTTGCGTGGAGTACGACCAGCGTAAAGCGTTCGAAGGTGCGGACTTTATCTATGCTAAAAACTGGAGTAATCCGGGCGTGACCAATCCTGCTGACTATGGTAAGATTACATCGAAGGATATGAGTTGGACGGTCGATGAACAGCACATGGCGTGGACCGACCATGCTAAGTTCATGCACTGCCTACCTGTGCGCCGTGGTCTTATCGTTACTGACAATGTTATTGAGAGTCCGGATAGCATCGTTATTCCTGAAGCTGCCAACAGAGAAATTTCATGTTCGGTTGTGATTAAACGTATGTTAGAAAGCATGTGATTCTAACACCTTATTATAATTAATGCAGCGAGGCGGATTCATCATGAATCCGCCTCGTATTGCTAATATTCTATTGCCTCCGTTCTTTGCGTATTTCAGCAAAGCCCTTATCTTATCGTCAAGACCTTGCTTACCACGCCATCTGTAGTGTTCATCTGCAGCACTACGGTGTCGAGAGGTGTTGTTTCGGGCAACAGGATGCTCACGTAGCTCCGGTCTGTATAGTATTGTGGAATATTGTTCTGATCGTGCAACAGTCTGTAGTGCACGGTGTTGCGTCCGTTTGAATGACAGATCAGTGTATCTTGTGCAAGGGCAATCTTATGGAGTGCTGAATTAGAATCAGAGACTCCCGACTTCAGCAGCAATGCCATGTTCACATAGCGGTGGTTGTCTGACACCCACACACTCTCGTAACCCACAGGGTCATCTGCCATATTCTGCAGTTTCCTATGCTCTTTCGCACGGAGGGTGGGTACACCTCCCAATGCCCTGCATTTGGCAACTCCGTTGCCCAAATCATCGAAATATACGATGGCACGGTATGTGGAATCAGCTTTTGAAGCCCATGTAGCGAGGACAGGAGTTTCAAACATATAGTGCTGACCCTTGTCGGTCACGAAGTCGAGGGCTTTCTTTTCTTCTCCGATACTTACATCAACCAGTTCGGCTTGCATATCGGAATAAGGGCCATCGCCCTTGTCGTAAGCATCGTTGGTGCATCCGGAGAGTAGGGCTCCCAGGCAACAGGCAACGGCTACTACGGTGTGTCGTGGCTTCCACGACAGGAGGTGTGATTCTTGTTTCATTATTGTAGGTGTTTCTTTATCCAGACCATCTGTCCGTATTCCGTAGCATCGCTCGTCCAATGTTCGTTGATGGGGGTGATGAGCGACTCTTTCTCGCAGTTCAGCGTATTCCATACTGCATAACTGGTGGTTGGCGGACATGTATTATCATTATATCCCCATGTCATATAGGTGGTGGCTTTCACCTTACGGGCAAAGTTCACCACATCGTAATACGCCATGGTAGAGATATTGGAAGGGGTGTAGAGTCCTGTCATGCGATTGAAGTGGGGATAACCGCCGGTGCGTCCCTTCTCCGTATAGCCTGCCATATCGCTGAGCGCTGGATGGTTCACCACACAGAGGTTCACGCGTTTGTCGAGACCTGCTGCCACGAGGGCGAGGGCTCCGCCCTGACTGCCGCCTTGTACCGCAACATTCCGTCCATCCCATTCGGGTAGTGAGGTGAGCAGGTCAATGCAGCGCACCAAGGCGAGATAGACGTGCTTCATATAGTATCGGTCGCGGTTGTCTATACCGTTTTCCAAATATCCTGTCGCGTCGCTGTTGAAGGCACGGCTGATGTCATCGAAAGTCTCCTTGGGCAGTCGGGGATCCAGTCCGTGAATTTCTATCTCCAGTCGGATGAAACCGTTCTCTGCGTAGTATTTATGTCGCAATGGCTCTTTGATGGTCTTGATGCCGGCTCCCGGAGGACAGAGCACTACGGGATGCTTGCCTGGCTGCGCGTTTTTGGGGTAGAAGAGGTAGCCATAGACGCATTGTTTGCGACGGCTCACGGGAATTTTCACCAAATAGCAATCCACCTTATCGGTGCAGTATTCCTTGGCAATCTCCTTGGTGTAGCTGAGTGGAATCTTTGCCAGTTCGTCGAGGTTGCCTTGCCAGAAGGTGTTGAAGTCTTTGGGCTCTTGTGTGAAGGGTTGTATCTTCTCAGGTGAGAATCCTACCTTCACATGGTGGGTGTAGCTTTGTCCATCCAGTTTCATGGTCAGCACGACATCACGGAATCCTGGCGTTTTCTTCGTTCCGATATTGATTTTGGCACGTCCGTTCTTCAGCGTGACGGTGCCTTTTGTATCTGTTCCCAACAGGTCGTTGCCCACGGTATAGGTCACCTCGCCGTTTCGGGGTATTCCGTATTTATAGAATTGTATTTCTATGTTTGCCTTCTCGCCGGTCTTGTACAACCAGTCGGCATGGTCGGGCACGGTTACCCATAGGTAGTCGCTGCGGTACGGATAGTTTTCTGCTCCAGCCATCAGTGTGACAACCGCCATTAGGGCGATCATCATCATTCGTTTCATTGTCGTTTTGATGTTCATCGTTTTGTAGTTGTTTTTTGTAGTATTGTTTGTTGATAGGGTCTATTTACTCTTGATAACCATAACAAAACCGCCACGTGGCTCACAGACTATACGGCCTTTTCTTTTGCTGTTGATGTGCCACGGTGACGAAGCATTCCCTGAATCGGTAAAGACGGTTGTCGTGGTTTTCTTACTACCGATAAAGTCGATGTTAAATTCCAGCGTCACCCGCTCGTTGGTTCCGTTGATTCCTGCCACATACCAGTCGCGTCCTTTCCTCCGTGCCATCACTACTTGTTCTCCGGGGTAACCTGCCAACAGGCGTGTCTCATCCCAGGTGGTGGGTAGCGAACCGATTAACTGCTTCACCTGTTTCGGTTGCGTCAGATAACTCTCAGGACGGTCTGCCCAGTGGAGCAGTCCCGATTCGAAGAGTACGGCAAGGGCGAGCTCGTGCGCATGGGTGGTGATATGAGGGTGTTGCGAGTCGGAGAAAGTACAGGGTGTATAGTCCATCGATCCCACAATACCGCGTGTGAAGGGTAGTGTGGCGTTGTGTGCTGCTGCTTTGTCTGTCAGCACAGGGCTGTTGTTGTACCATTCAGCACCATAGACAGCTTCCGTCGATAGCAGGTTGGGGTAGGTGCGTTGCCAACCGCGTGGCAGTGTTGCACCATGGAAATTTACCATCAGATGGTGGCGGGCTGCTGCCTCCAACAGGTCGATGCAGTATTGCATAGTCTCTTGTTTGTCGCCGGCAAAGAAATCTATCTTCACGCCAGCCACTCCTTGTTGTTCTAACCATGCAAATTCGCGCTCTCTGCGCTCTGGCGCATTGAGGCGGAAGTGGGGACCTGGCGCTCCGTCTTTCCCCAACCATGCAGTAGAGGAATTATACCAGATCAGCACTTTTACACCTTGCTTTTGCGCATAATCCAGTGCGTCGCCTATCGTTCCGCCGTTGCCCATCTCGTCCCATTCTGCATCTATCAGCACGTAGGGCAGGCCAAGGGCAACCGCCATGTCGATATATTGACACACAATCTTGAAGTCACGACTGCCGTGGTTGTGGGCCCAGTAGATCCACGACACACCACCCGGTTGAATCCATGCCGTGTCTTTCAGTCGGCAGGGCGCACTGACATCCGTTACGAGTGTTGAGGCTACGAGATCTTCCAGTCCGCCAATCAGGGCAAGACGCCAAGGAGAAACCCATCTTCCTGAGGTGTTCTGTCGTTGTTCGTCAGCCACCACACGATAGTCGGTTGCTTGTTTGTCGTTGTACAACGATGCAGCACTATGCCCACCGTCTATTCCTGCCTCCGTCAGCAACATCCATGTCTTTGGAGCGGCTTCCACCAAGGCGGGGAAAGCCCATCGGTGGTTGTTGTCGTTGCCGGTAGTGGCGAGTGGATAGAAGTCCTCATAGGGTTCGTTCCATTTCTGCATCCAGCGCTTGGTGCCCTCATCAATCCGGAAGGTCGTATGTTCTGTTGTGACACGTGTGTGCAACAGGTTATCCATCTCATAGCGCAGGGCCACACCGTCGTTATAGAGTCTGACCACCAGTCGTTGTTGGCGTTTGACATCATCCTCAAACGTATAGACCACTTCGCGTCCGTGATTGGTGCAGATAGATTTCTTTCCCACGATCATCGCGTAGGTTTCAAACACAGGGTGTGGATCACTCGTATCCACCAGTCTCAAGTGGTGTCCAGCTCCGTCTTTCGTCTCTACTCCAAACTCTGTGATGGTTGTCACGTGATGTGTCTTACTGTTTTTATCCTGTCGGTAACTGATGTCGAAGGCTGTGATTGAATCGCCTGTTGTGATGGTGTTCCAGATGATGCAACCGTTTGGCGATGTAAAAGAGCGGTTTGTTAGCGTCGCTGCCCATCCGTTCACCGCAGCCGTTGCGATGAAAAGGAAAATGGCAATGTATCTTTTCAGAATAGTTTGATTCATAGTTTTGTGATAAGTTATCTGTTCAGCACGCAAAGATACGCTTTTTTCACCGCAATACCAATAATTTTCCCCAAAAACACAACTTCCATCGCGTAGCGATTTCCGCAAAGCCCCGCCCCGTTCATTGCACATTTCCGCAAAGCCAGCCCCTATTCTTTGTGTTTCCTCATAGCTCTTCCATCCAAAATCTCCCCGTTCTTTGCACATTTCCGCAAAGCTTCCCTCTAAAAGTGAAACTTTGAAATAGCGGCATTGGTGCGTTTCAGGTGCTTTTTCGGCCATTGGAAATGAAGAAAAAGATTTGTGCGCGTCCACACGTCCTTTATATATAATAAATAAGGAGTTTCCGTTTTGCGGCTTGACAGAAATCAATCTCTGCAAAAAAGTTTCATGCAATCTGCATTTTTTTTCTCGAAAAAGTTTGGTAGTTCAGAAAAAAGCCGTACCTTTGCATCCGCTTTCAGGAATACAACACCTGACAAGCACTGAAGGAAGAGTTCTTTGAAAGATTTACATAAAACAGAGAAGTA
>NZ_NPJE01000020.1:0-131982 GCF_002251205.1 Prevotella sp. P3-92
GCTCGTCGGAAGCGTAAGATTTGTAAAAGAGACATTAAAAATACTGAATAAAAGAATTTGTTATTTCAGAAGTCAAGGCCGAAACCGCCGTACTCGTGGGACTTATCACTCAGGAGCAGGATGAGGCAAAGACCAAAGAATACCTTGACGAACTGGAATTCCTTGCGGATACAGCAGGAGCCGTCACCGTGAAACGCTTCACACAGAAGGTGCAAGGCCCCAGCCAGGTTACCTATGTGGGTAAGGGAAAACTGGAAGAAATCAAGCAATATATCAAAATGCAAGAGGATGCTGCCGACGACGACCCTACCGGCGAAACCCAACCTGTAGGTATGGTGATATTCGATGATGAGCTGTCTGCCAAACAGATGCGCAATATCGAGGCTGAACTGAAAGTAAAGATTCTCGACCGCACCTCGTTGATTCTTGATATATTCGCCATGCGCGCACAGACTGCCGAAGCTAAAACACAAGTAGAATTGGCACAGTATCGCTATATGTTGCCTCGTCTGCAACGCCTGTGGACCCACTTGGAACGCCAAGGCGGCGGCTCTGGTAGCGGTGGTGGTAAAGGTAGTGTTGGTCTTCGTGGTCCTGGTGAAACACAGTTGGAGATGGACCGCCGTATCATTTTGCACCGCATTACGCTATTGAAACAACGTTTAGTAGAAATCGACAAGCAGAAAACCACCCAACGTAAAAACCGCGGTCGCCTGATTCGTGTAGCCTTGGTGGGATATACGAACGTAGGAAAATCGACCATGATGAATCTGCTTTCTAAGAGCGATGTGTTTGCAGAAAACAAGCTATTCGCCACGCTCGATACCACAGTACGCAAGATGGTTATCGACAATCTCCCTTTCCTACTTGCCGATACAGTAGGTTTCATCCGTAAGTTGCCAACCGACTTGGTAGATTCCTTCAAATCCACTCTTGACGAAGTGCGCGAGGCCGATTTATTGGTACATGTGGTAGATATCTCGCATCCCGACTTTGAGGAACAGATAAAAGTTGTGGAGAAAACCTTATCCGATTTAGGCTGTGCCGACAAACCGTCAATGATTGTATTCAACAAAATTGATGCCTACACCTGGATAGAAAAAGAGGCAGACGACCTCACTCCCTCTACCAAAGAGAATGTGACACTCGACGAATTGAAGAAAACCTGGATGGCAAAAATGCAGGGAGACTGTCTCTTTATATCAGCCAAAGAAAAGCGAAACATCGACACGCTTCGTGAGATCCTCTATCAAAAGGTTCGCCAACTCCATGTACAGAAATATCCCTACAACGATTTTCTCTATCAAGTAGAGGAATCAGAAGCATTGTGAGCAGAAACGTCATATAGAACATACAACAACAAAGTAAAGCATGTACAATCAAACACAGATAGAAATGAGAGATTACAGACAATTGACCCAAGAGGAAATAGACGTCCTCGAACGGAATAACTGCTGGGCAGAAAATTGGGAAAGCGTTAAAGTGGCAGATGATTTCTCACCATACGGATTCCACCGCGTGATGTTTTATGGCGACATTCGGCTTGGCGTATTCGACCTTCAAGTAGAAGTCACAAAGGGATTTACCAAACATGCAGGCATTAACGATGCCACACTTCGCAACGTAACCATTGGTGACAACTGTCTGATAGAGAAGATTGGCAATTTCATCAACAACTATACCATCGGCGACAACTGTTATATCTCTAACGTATCAACAATGGAGACGACAGAGGGAGCTACCTATGGTGAAGACCACATGATATCGGTGCTAAACGAAATGGGCGATGGCAACTTGGTGCTTTTCCATGACCTCAACTCCCAGTTAGCCGCTTTCATGGTGAAACACTTCAACGATAAGGTATTAAAAGAGAAGATTACTCGTCTCATCCGCGAAGAAGTGCGTTTCTCCCTTCCCGACCGTGGTACCATCGGCAACAACGTAAAGATTATCAATACCAAGGAGATTACCAATACGGTTGTGAAAGATGACTGTGAGATCAATGGCGCATCACGATTGAGCGATTGCACGATCCTCAGTTCGAAAGATGCCTCTGTATATATTGGCACAGGTGTAATCTGCGAAAACTCCATCATTTCCAATGGTTGCAGTATCACCAATTCTGTCAAGATGCAAGACTGTTTTGTAGGCGAAGCCTGTCAGGTGGCCAACGGATTCACAGCCCAAGCCAGCGTCTTCTTTGCCAATTCCTATATGGCCAACGGTGAGGCATGTGCTGCCTTTTGCGGACCATTCTCAGCCTCCCACCACAAATCAAGTTTGCTCATCGGCGGCGAGTTTTCGTTCTATAATGCCGGTTCAAACACCAATTTCTCCAACCATGCTTACAAAATGGGACCATTACATTACGGCACTCTGGAGCGCGGCACCAAGACGGCCAGTGGTGCCTATGTCCTTATGCCAGCAAAGATTGGAGCCTTCTCCGTATGTTTCGGCAAACTGATGAACCACCCCGACATGCGTTGTCTGCCTTTCGCCTATCTGCTGGCTTACGGCGACACCATGTATATCGTACCTGGACGCAACATCACCACGGTAGGTCTCTACCGCGATATCAAGAAGTGGCCCAAGCGTGACAAGCGTGCCGCCTCCTGTCGTAAGAGCATCATCAACTTCGACTGGCTATCACCCTTTACCGTGGGCGAAATCGTGCAAGGCAAGAAAATCCTTGAAGCACTTCGCCAAGCCGGAGGTGACAACGTATCTTCATACAACTACCATGAATACATCATCAATGCCACATCGCTACGCAAAGGCATTAAGTATTACGATATTGCACTTCGCATCTATATGGGTGCCGTTCTAAAGCGCGCCATCAAAGGCGGATTCCTCGGCAAACCAACATCAGATATCGGTTTGGGCCACTGGACAGATCTCTCAGGCCTTCTCTTGCCCATCAGCGAAGAGGAACGACTTATTGATGATATCAAGAATGGCAACATTGAAAGCATCAAAGAGATTCTCGACCGCTTTATCGATATCGACAACCACTATCGCCAATACCAGTGGACCTGGACCTATCGTCTCATTCTCGACTACTATGGACTCGACGAACTGAGCGATAGCGACCTGCCCCGCATCCGCGAAGACTATATCCGCGCACGTCGTGCATGGGTGGCAGAGATTCGTAAGGATGCCGAGAAAGAGTTTGCCATGGGCGATGTAGAACAGTCTGTATTCGATGATTTCATCACAAAACTCGATCACGAAATAGACTTTGAAGACTAAGCCGATACGATAGCTAAGTGTTGCAGCGACGCAGAACAACAAAAAGACAACTCACACGCTTCTCAATCCGCAAACATCGGAAGTAGGCAAAACATCTGGAAGAATAACAGAACAAAATATAAAACATCCGCATATGAAATTAAAGAGTATCCTCTCCCTGTTGGCACTTGCTGTTGCCACCACAGCGGCAGCCAAGGACTACAAGTTTGAGACCGTCAGCGGCGACATGACGAAAACCCGCATCTACACGCTTGACAACGGTCTGAAGGTTTATCTTAGCGTCAACAAAGATAAGCCACGTATTGAGGCACACATCGCCGTTCGCACCGGTTCGAAGAACGATCCTGCCGAAACCACGGGTCTCGCCCACTATCTGGAGCATCTGATGTTTAAAGGCACCAACCATTTCGGTACCAATAATGCCGAATCCGAAGCACCATTGCTTGCCGACATCGAGGCTCGTTATGAGCGTTACCGCCAACTGACCGATGCCATGGCACGCAAGCAGGCCTACCACGAGATAGACAGCGTGAGCCAAATAGCAGCCCGCTACTTCATCCCCAACGAGTATGACAAACTCATGTCAACCATCGGCGCACAGGGTACCAATGCTTATACCAGCAACGATGTGACCTGCTATACAGAAGATATTCCCTCCAACGAGATTGACAACTGGGCCAAGATTCAGTCTGATCGTTTTCAGAATATGGTAATTCGCGGCTTCCATACCGAACTTGAGGCCGTTTATGAGGAGTACAATATCTATCTCACCGACGATAACGACAAACTTTGGAGCGCCATTGGCAAGAAACTTACCCCAACCCATCCCTATGGCACACAGACTACCATCGGTACCCAGAATCACCTGAAGAACCCTTCCATCACCAATATCAAGAACTATTTCAGGAAGTGGTATGTGCCCAACAATATGGCGATCTGTATGGCTGGTGATTTCGATCCCGATCAGGTAGTAGCCATCATCGACAAGTATTTCGGCACTATGCAACCCGGTCAGGATGTCAGCCAACCAATATTCCCTGCCCAACCAGTATTGACCACTCCGTCCGATACAACTATCGTTGGTCAGCAGGCAGCCTTTGTCTGTGTGGCATGGCGTGGCGAAAAGGCAGCATCTCTGCAGTCCGACACCCTTGACGTCATTTCTTCTATGCTGAGCAACGGTCGTGCCGGACTCTTCGACACAAACCTCAATCAGCCTATGAAGGTTATGGCAGCACAGGCTTTCTGTCAAACTCAACAAGACTACTCCAGCTTTGTACTCTATGGCGTTCCCCGTCAGGGCCAGACACTGGAAGAGGTAAAGGATCTGATGGTAGCCCAATTGGATAATCTGAAGAAAGGAAACATCGACGATGACCTGTTGCCTTCTATTGTCAACAACCTCAAGCGCAGATATATGCAAGCACTCGACAACAACAGATGGCGCGTCTCAGAGATGGTCAACTCGTTTGTCAATGGTGACAGTTGGCAACAGCATGCCAATAGCATTGCACGCATTGAGAAGATGACAAAGCAGGATATTGTGGCTTTTGCCAATCGTTTCTTCACCAACGGTTATGCTGTAATCTACAAAACACAGGGCACCGACAGTCTTGCCAAGAAGATTGACAAGCCTGCCATCACTCCTATTCCTGCCAACCGCGACATGGTGAGCCAGTTTGTGAAAGACATTCAGAACACAGAGGTGACGCCCATCCAACCCGTCTTTGTGGATTTCAAGAAAGACTTGACCCTTGCCACCACCAAGAAAGGCATACCCGTTGTCTATAAGAAAAACACCGATAATGGTCTCTTCTTTCTCGGTTTCGCCTACGATTTCGGTAATCAAGACGACAACCGTTACGATATGGCAAGCAACTATCTGAACTATGTTGGAACCGACAAATACTCGGTGGCAGAACTTAAACGCAAGTTCTACAAGCTGGGTTGTGACTATGGAATTAGTGTATCTGGCAACCGTATCACCATCCGTCTGAACGGCTTGAGTGAGAACATGGCAGAAGCACTGTCACTGATGGAGAATGTGCTCCAAAATGCTAAAGCCGACCAAGCATCCTACGACCAGTTCGTATCGCTCATCTTGAAAGAGCGCGACGATGACAAGAAAGACCAACGTAACTGCGCCGAACATCTATACGCTTATGGTGTATATGGTAGCCGTAATATCTATACCGACATGATGAGTGCCGACCAGTTGCGCAATACCAATCCACAGGAGTTGCTCGATCTCATCAAAGGTCTCCGCAACATGAAGCATGAGCTCTACTACTATGGTCCGATGGAGTTGAAAGACATGACAGCCGTTATCACAAAGTTGCACGCCACTCCCAAAAAACTTCAGGACGTGCCCCATGCCACTCCCTATCAAGCCACTCAGACTCCAACAAACGAAGTGTTGATGGCACCGTTTGATGCCAAAAACATCTATTTCCGCATGTACCACAATGAAGGCCGTCCCTTCAATCTTGCCGATGCAGGAAAGATTTCCGTATTCAACGAATACTTCGGTGGCGGTATGAACAGCATCGTATTCCAGGAGATGCGCGAAGCACGCGGTCTTGCCTATAGCGCCGGAGCCGTATATACCCGCCCTTCAAAGAAGAGCGACAAGGAGAGTTTCTTTGCAAATATCATCACTCAAAACGATAAGATGGGCGATTGCATCAGCGAGTTCCACAACATTCTCGATACCATCCCACAGAGCGAAGCAGCCTTCAATATTGCCAAGGATGCCGTCATCAAGCGTCTTGCCAGCCAGCGCGTCACCAAGTCATCGGTTATCGACCGTTACTTCAGCATGCGCAAATTGGGATTCGACTACGATATCAACGAGACCATCTACAAGGATGTACAGCGAGTAACGCTACAGGACATTGTGAATTTCGAGAAATCACAAGCAGCCGGTAAACCCTATCGATACATGATCCTTGGCAATGACAAAGAGCTCGATATGAAGGTTCTGGAGCGCATAGCACCAGTAAAGAAACTCACTCTTGAGGATATCTTCGGTTATTGATAAACCAATCAACAGGTATTAATTATTCATTATAAAAAACTAAACGAATATGAATCCAGAATTCAAGTATGCCCCTATGTTCCAGTTGGGCAAGGACGACACTGAGTACAGACTGCTCTCGAAAGAAGGCGTCAGCACAGCTGAATTTGAGGGTAAAGAAATCGTAAAAGTATCGAAAGAAGCCCTGACGCTGTTGGCTCAGCAGGCATTCCACGATGTAGAGTTTATGCTGCGTCGCGCCCACAACGAGCAGGTAGCCCAGATTCTTACCGATCCTGAATCGTCTGAAAACGACAAGTATGTAGCCTTGCAGTTCCTGCGCAATGCCGAAACAGCTGTCAAAGGTGTTCTTCCTTTCTGTCAGGACACCGGCACAGCCATTATCCATGGTGAGAAAGGTCAGCAGGTATGGACCGGATTTGAGGATGAGGAAGCCCTCAGCCTTGGTGTATATAACACTTTCACACAAGACAATCTGCGTTATTCTCAAAACGCCCCGCTCAACATGTACGACGAAGTCAACACCCGTTGCAACCTTCCCGCACAGATTGACATCGAGGCTACAGAGGGTGCCGAATATCGCTTTGTGATGGTTGCCAAGGGTGGTGGTTCTGCCAACAAGACCTACTTCTACCCCATGACCAAGGCCACCATTCAGAATGAAGGCACGCTGTTACCCTTCCTCGTAGAGAAGATGAAGAGCCTCGGAACTGCTGCATGTCCTCCTTACCACATCGCATTTGTTATCGGTGGAACTTCAGCAGAGAAAAACTTGCTGACAGTGAAACTGGCAAGTATCAAGTACTACGACAACCTGCCTACCACTGGTGATGAGACAGGACGCGCTTTCCGCGATATCGACCTTGAGGCAAAACTCCTCGACGAAGCCCACAAGATTGGACTGGGTGCACAGTTTGGCGGTAAGGCTCTGGCTCACGACATCCGCGTGATCCGTCTGCCTCGCCACGGCGCATCATGCCCCATCGGTATGGGTGTCAGCTGTTCGGCAGACCGCAATATCAAGGCTAAGATCAACCGCGACGGTATCTGGTTGGAGAAGATGGATGAGAACCCCACAGAGCTTATCCCTGAGGAACTGCGCAATCCGGGCGAAGGCACCAAGGGTATCGAGATTGACCTCGACAAGGGTATTGATGCTGTTCGTGCCGAACTGTCTAAATATCCCGTATCTACTCGCGTCAACCTGAAAGGTACCATCATCGTGGCACGCGACATCGCCCATGCCAAGCTCAAGGCACGCCTCGATGCAGGTGAAGACCTACCACAGTATTTCAAAGACTATCCCGTGCTCTACGCTGGTCCTGCTAAGACCCCAGAGGGTTATCCTTGCGGTTCAATGGGACCAACCACAGCCAACCGCATGGACCCATACGTTGATGAGTTCCAGGATCACGGTGGTTCACTGGTGATGATAGCCAAGGGCAACCGTTCACAGATGGTTACCGATGCTTGTCAGAAGCATGGTGGATTCTATCTCGGCACTATCGGTGGTGTGGCTGCTGTACTGTCTCAGTCGAGCATCAAGAGCATCGAATGTGTGGAATATCCCGAACTGGGTATGGAAGCCATTTGGAAAATCACTGTTGAAGACTTCCCCGCATTCATCCTTGTTGACGACAAGGGCAACGATTTCTTCAAGCAGTTGAAGCCTTGGACACCTTGTAAAGCCTAATGGCAATATGGGGTTCTAAGCTATAACCCAACTCCTTACAAAAGGGGAAAACATGTTGATTTACTCGGCAATTCCACGTGAATTGCTGGGTAAATCAATTTTTTATTGCCTAAATGCCTGTTCCTCTTTCAGACAATAGCGCAACACACAAAGACACCATGTGTGCATACATTTTTTCAGTTTTTCAAAAATATTCGACCACAAGGCCACACCAAAAGCTCAAAACACTACTATTCAATATCTTAAGCTGTGGTCGATGGCGGTTGCTACGGTATTTTCGACCATGCTTCGACCACACTATAAAAATTGTTGGCAACATGACCATCTTCAAAGCGAACGATATTTTCTGAGTTTTTCTAACCGCTGATAAAAGTATTATCAAACGTTGGATAAAAGTATTGTCAAACGTTGGATAAAAGTATTATCAAACGTTAGAAAGAAGTCTTTTCAAACGTTAGAAAGAAGTCTTTTCAAACATTGGAAAGAAGTCTTTTAAACGTTAGACAAAAGTATTGCCAAATATAGGGCAAAGGTATTGGCCAAACATTTGGCAAAAACATTTTCAGCATCATGATTTACTCTGGCAAAATACAAACATCGTCTTTATGACAACCTCACGCTTACAACAAACAACACTTGTGGTGGTCGAAAGGTGGTCGAAAACACCCCTCAAAAACGATTCGACCACCAACATAAGACAATATTGCTCAACCTGTTACAACACGCTGGTGGTCGAGTGGTCGATTTCTTGCGACATCGCGTGCGCGTGCGCGTATAGAAATAAAAGAGGTTCGTCCGACAGCATCGGACGAACCATCTTATATGTTTAGATGTTATCTTGCAGGTTACAGTCTATCAGTCACGCTGATAGTCGAAGCTATCCACATCGACCCATCCACCTGTCTGACGTGTGGCAAAGTTATAGATAGCGAAACGTGTGCCCATAAACAATCGGCGATAATCATAAATCATACGGAAATCTTTGATGGCATCTGTCCATTGTTTACCATCTGCGCTGTACGACAGTGTGGCAAGGTCTTTGCCCAATCGGAAGTCGCACGCCATGCGCAACCAAACCTCTTTGCCCTTGAGTTCGCGACGGAACACTTCCTCTCGTTTTACACCCACAACAGCTTTATCCTTATCGGTCAACTCCACCGACTCTTTCGTTGCTACAATATATAGGCGTTTGCCTTTCTTCACAACCGACAGTAAGGCTGCATCGCCTTGGAAGGCAGAGAGTCCAGCCACGTCGCCATCCTTCATATTGCTCAGATCAAGATGTATTGTTCCTTGGCATGCAGGACCCTCGGTACGGTTTGTCAGCGTATTGGGAGCAAGGAAGATGTGTGGTGCGATGCGTGATGTCTTCAGTCGGAGCCAACCTTTGCGATCGGTCAGCGACCATGCCTCATCCACTGGATTGTGGTTCCACTGCCATTGCAGCGCCAACTTATCGCTGTCAAAATGGTCGCTATAGACTATGGATTTCTTCTCAAATCCCTTCACAGGAACAGGCATTAAATAGGGAATCTTACCATCCCAATCGGTCAAGATAGGCCATCCGTCGAGCCAGCGAACGGGTTCGAGCGTTGGTGTGCGCCCCACTCCGTCACGGTCTTGGAAGATGATAGCATACCAACGTCCGTCGGGTGTATCGACAATGGTGCCTTGTCCCACACCGCCTTTACCTCCAAATTCGGTTTCAAGAATAACCTTTTTCTCGTATGGACCGTAGATATGGTCTGCACGATAGCACACTTCACGACGCGGATGTCCATTGGTCAAAGATATCATCAGCAGGTAGTATTTACCATTGTGCTTAATCATGCGAGAGCCTTCAAGTAGGTTGGTTTCGGTTTTATCGCGTTTGAAAAGTATATGATGACTGCCTTCTACCACATCGGTCAAATCGTCATTGAGTTGCATGATTTCTCCTGTACCATACACGATATAGCCCTTTCCGTCATCGTCGAACATCAACGTAGCGTCGTGGAAGTGGCGCATACGGCTATGAATGGTCCATTCTCCCTCTGCACGGTCAGCCACACAGAGATAGGTTTCACCGTCAGAATTATCGTTTGGTGCAAAGAGTGCATAGAATTTGCCATTGTGATATTTCAGCGAAGTGGCCCACTGACCACGCCCATAGACAGTACCTTCGCGCATATCGTAACGTGGCGAGCCGGTCAGTCGGGGGAAGATATAGTTGACAATCTCCCAGTTGACCAGATCTTTCGAAGCCATGATAGGAGCTCCGGGCATGAGATGCATGGTGGTGCTGACCATATAATAGGTGTCACCCACACGAATCACATCGGGATCGGGCACGTCGCTCCACAGCACAGGATTGTGCATCATGCCTTCTGCTGCCACTTGATTCTGATCGAAACGCCACCAGTCGAAGGTGAAGAGTTTGAGACCTTTCAGGCCTTTGAATACGAAATAGAGATCGTGTTTGCCCACAAGAGGACGCTCTACAAGTGTCTCTACAGTCTGCCACTTCTCCCATCCACCGGTATAGGGCACTTTCACTTGTGCCACAAGTGGACCTGCCACGCTGTCGGTACGCACTTCAAGCCATCCGCCTTGTAGGGCGCTTGCCACACGAGCTTCGAAACGCAACGGTTGTTGCTGACCGAAATCCACTTCACGCACTTTGATATAATCGCCATTATGAATATCTGAAAGATACACACCGGTATCTTCATTCCACTCTGACTTAATGCCCTTCGACCATGCCATAGTCTCTGCTTCCACACGATTGTATGGGCAAAGTGTACCTATAGGACGCACTCCTTCGGCTGTAGCATTGATGATAGGGAATGTACCATCTGGTTGATAGGTAAACTCTTCAACTGCTACGCTGCGACCAAAGCCACCTCCCAACTTGCCGGTATGATAGAAGAAATATGAATGTCCCTTGAAATCAGCTACACCACAATGGTTGGTAAACGAACCTGTGTCCTGCAGTGGCATGATGTTGCCCATGTATTTCCAAGGTCCTGTAGGCGTCTTGCTCATAGAATAAGCAATATGTTCGGGCACTCCACCTGCGGCATAGAGCATGTAATAGTTGTTGCCACGCTTACTAATCCATGGACCTTCAGTATAGCAATCTTTGTATTTTACATTTTTGTCGCGCTTTTCCATATCGGGAGCGCCGAAGCCTTCAACACGCTGTTCGATGCGTTCCACTTCGCCACGGATAGATATCATATCATCGTTAAGACGGGCACAGTAGAGATGCGGATTGCCCCAATAGAGGTATGCCTGACCATCGGTATCTATCAAAACCGTGGGGTCTATATTGTCCCACGAACCGTTATCGAATAATGGTTTGCCTAAGGCATCACGGAAAGGACCTGTCGGTGTGTCGCCTACAGCCACACCGATAGCCATGCCACCGGTTATTTTGGAGTGGGCACAGACATACCAATAATACTTTCCATTGCGCTCGATTGCCTGTGCTGCCCACGCACGGTCGTCAGCCCAAGCAAATGACGATTGATTGAGTGGTGAACCATGGTCAGTCCAGTTGACCATATCGGTTGAAGAATACACACGCCATTCATTCATCCAGAAGAAATCGGCATGGTCTTCATCGTGGCCGGTATATACATAGATGCGGTCACCACACACCAAAGGCGCAGGATCGGTAGTCAGCTGGGTTTGAATAATAGGATTCTGTGCCAAGGCTACAGTTGAGGATGCCAAAGCTGTGGCGAGAAAAAGAATGTTGTTGTTTGATTTCATCGTTTTATTTCTTAAAAAGGTGTGGAACAAACTGGCGAAGACAACGACGCCAGGTGAGCCATTCGTGGGCAGTACCCTTCGACTCATAATAAGTAACATTGATGCCAAGGGCCTTCAGGTCGTTGACCATCTTGCCTGTACCGAAGTTTTCCTCCGTACCGCAACCCATGAACATATACTTCATCTGCTTGTTGAAACGGTCAGCATCGGCAAACACACCGTTGTGACAGGTCTTTACATCAACACCGAATATGGCACCACTAAAGGTTCCAAGATATGCAAACCGGTCGAGATGGGTCAATACGGTATTGAAACTTTGGAAACCGCCCCAAGACAGTCCTGCCATTGCACGACTTTCGCGATCGGTTTTAGTACGGAAGGTCTTGTCTATCATCGGGATGAGGTCGTCGTTGAGAACCTGATAGAACGATGCACCATAACCGTTGCGCGATGCATCAGGAGTCGCTCCACGCTTAGGTACGAAGGGCGCTTTCACATCACCACTCTCCATAACAACTATCATGGGCACACACTCGCCAGTGGCTATCAGATTGTCGAGAATATGGTTCATGTGGCCTTGATGACTCCATCCGGTTTCATCTTCACCCATGCCATGCTGCAGATAGAGCACAGGATAGCGCTTGCTCTTATTACGTTCGTATTCGGCTGGCGTATATACCATGGCGCGACGGAACTTGCCTTGCGAAGCTGCAAAATAAGCGCAAGAGCGTACTTGTCCCTGTGCCACGCCCTGTTGGGGATGGTAATAGTTACCCTCGTCACCTTCAGGAACATCCAAACCGCTCATCAGACGGTGGCATCCGAAATAAGTATCACAAGCAGGATCAGTAACCGAGACACCATCTACATTGAAGACATAATAGTGGAAACCAACAACCAACGGATCGGTCACTCCATACCATTCGCCGTTGGAATCGCGCAACATGGGATATTTCTTGCCACAGATATCTACCTTCACATCACGTGCTTCGGGAGCATGCAGACGGAAATAAGCACGATGCTGGGCATCAATGCGAGGAAATTCGTTGCCTTCAATAGCATTTTCTGCCAAACTACCTTTTTTGGCAGAAGCATGCATCTGCTTGGGGGCACCCAATAGTTGAAGCATTACATCGGCATAGCGTTTGCCAAGGATTCGATAGCCTTCCGCGGTGAAATGCAGTCCATCGCCACGCTGAGGGCAATCCTTCGACGATATCACATGAGCGGTTGGTATGGTCTTGGCAATATCATCTATGATAGCATTGTGTGAACCACAGTGTCCTCCCTGATCGGTCTGAACCACCTCGCCCATCAGCAATGGGACGTCGACTGCTTGCAGGCCGAGGTCGGCAAGAATATCATCATAGACCGTTTTTACACGTGCTGGCCATGTTGGATCGGCAGTATTGGTCTCACCCTGATGGAAGAGTATTCCCTTAATGACACCTTGCTTCATGGCCTCACGAGCGGCTGCTATCAAGCAAGCATAAGGGTTGCCGTCATAGCGGCGAGCAAAGTTTTTCATCCAATCGGGCTGTTTCTTGAGGTAATCGCTATAGAGGCGCTTGTCAAACAGGTCGATGCTGGCGCCGCCAACAGCTGCCATTACCACACCCACCCTGACTTCTTCGGGCAGAAAATCCACCATGCGACGACCGAAGTAATCGGCAGGAGTAAGACCTGTCTGAGGTGCTACCAATGGCGGAACAGCTGTGCGCCATTGGAATTTGTGCCATCCAGCCTTTTCATCGTCAAATACATTCATCGACACAAAGCGGGGATTTACACCTACACGGTCACATGCCTCAGGAGTGGCATTGCCTTCCATGTTTGACTGTCCCAAGCAGAGATAGATTTGGAAATTAGGATCTACTCCAACCGATAAGACCGTCTGGTCTGCTGACGATGCACTGACATGCAATATCATCAACAGCAACATACTGATAATAAGTTTGAGTCTTTTCATCATTATTGGTATTTTAGGTTTGAATTAGTATCACTACCTGCCGTCCCATGACAAACGCAATGTGGATTTCTTCATACAGTCAGCAGTCAGCGCAACGGCTTTCGTTTGCAAATATAGCAATTATTCCACGTGCGGTCTTTGTCTTATGTTACACCTTTTATCCAAAATTGTTCATGAGGTCAAAAAATAGTTTTCAAATACCCAAAAGCAACAGATGATGGTAGGGATAATAATATCCCTTCCACACCATAGGTGCAACTGGGAATAAATGAATATATCAGTCGTGCGACACTATGAGAAGGCCGCTTCTGTTGACAGTTACTGATCAGGATCACCCAAATAATGGTATTCCTGCACATTGGGATTCTCACCCAAGTCATCATCGGTAATAACCGGTGGAGTGATAATATGTGTCTTGTTGTAGTTCTTGATTGGACTGACAAATAGTATCAAATCCTTATAACTCACCGTAGGAATGACAACACCAAACACACCGATACCGACACGGACGCCACTGGGATGAATATTATTAATAATGTGTGCGGTAGAATAGAATGGATGCTGGTATACTTCCAAACGGTTAAACTTCTTGTAAGCAGCAACGACATCACTGTCGGAGGCTAACTCACCGGCAGTTGTGAAGATGTTGCAGAAGTTGTTGACAACATCATCAACGCCATCTGCCTTGATGCTATCGTTTTCCTGGAGGCATTCGCGAATGTTGTCTTCCATCTCATCGAGCATCTGCTGCTTTGTAGGACGGGTAATCAATGCCACAAACAGCAACAGTGCCATCATCAGCAACAGGATTATAATCTTGCCGAAACAACTGTGATAGAACTCTTGCAGAAGGTTCTGATTGGTCTTGTATGATTCTTTCTGATTGGCTGCCATGGGTGTATGTTTATTAGTTTTATGAATGATTAGGAGTTACTTATTATGGATGAGGTTCATGAATTCTTGGCGAGTTTTGGCCTGGTTGAAGGCACCACTGAAGTCGCTCGTGGTAGTGATAGAGTTTATTTTCTCTACACCACGCATCTGCATACACATGTGCTGAGCCTCGACCACAACCATCACACCTAGCGGATGCAAGGTCTGTTCGATACATTCCTTAATTTGCAGGGTCATACGCTCTTGCACTTGAAGGCGATGACTAAAGATATCTACTACACGGGCAATCTTTGAAAGGCCAGTAATATATCCATTTGGAATATACGCCACATGCACTTTACCATAGAAAGGCAACATATGGTGTTCACACAATGAAAAGAAATCGATGTCCTTGACAATGACCATCTGACTATAATCTTCCTTGAAAAGTGCATCAGTCAGCACTTTATGAGCGTCCATTTTGTAGCCACGTGTCAATATCTGCATGGCCTTTGCCACACGCATGGGGGTCTTAAGCAATCCCTCTCGTTCGGGATCTTCACCCAGTAGCGACAACACTTCATGGTAGTGCTCGGCCAACTGGTCAAGTCCTTCTCTATATTCTGTTTCTGGATTCATTTAATACTGTACGGTTATTTTTCCTTTCACAATGGATGCCTGCTTATAGCCAAGCCGTTGCAGGTTAACCAACATATGGTGCGCTTCCTCGTATGTACGGTAGTTGCCGACACGACAAATCCATCTAGGAGAATAGAAATGCACATAGACAGGTACATGAGGATAGTGAGCTTTGATAGCGTTGCGGGTGCGTTCGGCATTCTGACGATCTTGACGCGAGTTGCCACCGGCAAAGGCCTGTACACGATAGCCCATGACTTTTTGGGCATTACGCATCACCTTTTTAGACATATCGACCTCTGCTTCACTGCTACTCTCCGGCGCATTAACTTTCGCTATTGGGGAATTAGCAGCAGAAGGGTTGCCGCTATATTTGTCTGCACCTGATGGTGTCGGAGTATTGGATTTGCCACTTGACACAGCCTTATCCGCAGAAGGTTTAGTTGCTGTGGTACTGCTGGGCGATGTGGGTTGCACATTGACCAGTCGGTCTATCTCCTGACTATGATGAATGGTAACAGTACCCTGACCATCCACTTTCTTCTGGATGCGTTGTGTAAAAGACTGTGCACCGGCATGGATTGCCATGCCGATACACAGAATCATGGTGACTATCCAACGGTCACGACGAAGAGTCTGATGCTTCATCTTGAGTCCGGTTGGTTTGAGCCTTATTTCTTCCAAGCGTCGATAATGCCCTTGAAGTCTGCACATTTTAGTGAAGCACCTCCGATAAGACCACCGTCGATGTCGGGCTTTGCAAAGAGTTCAGGAGCGTTGCTGGCTTTGCAGCTACCACCGTAAAGGATAGTTGTGTCATCAGCCACAGTTGCACCATACTTCTCTTCTACGATAGAGCGGATATAGGCATGGATTTCTTCTGCCTGCTCTGCGGTAGCGGTTTTACCGGTACCAATAGCCCAAATTGGCTCGTAAGCTATAACGATGTTGCGGAATTCTTCCTCGCTGAGGTTGAATACGCTTCCTTCGAGTTCAGCCTTCACTACTTCGTTCTGCTTGTTAGCCTCACGCTCTTCGAGAGTTTCACCGATACAGAAGATAACCTTAAGACCGTTCTTCAGTGCGAGTTGCACCTTCTCTTTCAGGATCTCTGGAGTCTCGCTGTAATACTGGCGACGCTCTGAGTGGCCCAGAATAACATACTGTGCACCAGTGCTCTTAACCATTTCAGCGCTAACCTCACCGGTATAAGCACCCTTTTCCTTGTCAGCGCAGTTTTCTGCACCGAGGCCAATAACATTGGCATCAAGCACCTGAGCTACAGAAGCCAGATGGATGAATGGTGTGCAGATTATAACATCGCAATTGGGTTTGTCGGCAGCAAGTGCCTCGTTAAGTTCTTTGGCCAAAGCCACACCGTCTTGCAGGTTCAGGTTCATTTTCCAGTTTCCTGCTACAATTTTCTTTCTCATTTTCTTTTTTCTTAAGAGTTTAAATATCTTGTTTGTTTCTTCTTTGCGTTTCATCCATTTCGACCAAGCCCAGAGTCGGTCTGCTATGGTCAGTAGGAAGAGGGGCAACATATACCACAATACGATATCAAGTATCTTTCTTGGAGTGGTATCTTTTGGCAGATGTCCAATATCCAACTGCTCCAAAGACTTGTTTGCCTGTTCTTCATCGAGTTGTGGCAGATTGTTATGACTCCATTTGCGCACGATTGTTCCGTCTTTCAGCAACAATAGTCCTGGGTTACTACGTATGATGGTCTTCAACACCGTTTCGTCTGATTGACAGAAAGTGTATTCAGCCCCTGTCATGTCGCGCCATTGTCCTATGGCTTTTTCATCGCTTGCGGTGAGTCCATAGAAGCGGTAACCATGATCGCGCGAATATTCATAGAGTTCGTTGATGCGGTCAAACTGGCTATCGTCTGCACTCCCAAGATGTGGTGTCACCAGCAGGAATAGGTATCCCTTCTGTTCCAACAGTTGCATGGTGATGTCTTCTCCTGTTTCTATGTCATTGATATAGAAATCGTGGATGGGCGGTTCATATCCCTTGGTCAGTTGTCGAGTATTGGCCTCGATAAGAGTCCAAGTAGAATCAGGATAGTGGTCTATATCGAATGTCTGCCTCTTACCGTCCTTCTCCATCAGGTATGTCGTTTCGAAGGTTGGCATTTCTGCACCTTCTGGAATCTCCATTCCCTTCAAGATATTGGTTCCTACATGATAAGGACGAAAGTCAAATTGTGGCAAATCATATAGCGACCATGCCGATACAGCAAAGATGAAGAGCATCGAATAGTTGGTCACAATCCATTGATTGGTCTTCGATACAAAGCGCATCATATCGAGCGGCCTGTATCTCACGATAGCGACACAACCCAGAAGCACCACATTTTTTGTAAATGTCTGCCAATTGGTGAGGGTGACAGCATCGCCGAAACACCCACAATCGGTGACAGGGTTGGCCACTGCCAACCATAGTGTTAATGCCGTCATGGGAATCATCATGCAAAGTGCAAGTAGTGACACCAACCGACGGCGTATAGCAAAGAGCATACAGATGCCCAATCCAAATTCCACTGCCGACAAAAGTACAGATGCAGTAAGTGTGAGGAAATCGGGTACAAATGTCCCCAGCTGCATTGCCTTGAGATAGTCGACAATCTTATATTGTGTGCCCAGCGGATCTACAGCTTTGACAAATCCTGATAGGATAAATGTCATTGCGATGACCAAACGGGCAACGTTTACTGCTATTTTTCTAACCATCATTCACTCAACTTGATTGCTCCAAAGACGGCATAGTTGATGATGTCCATGTAATTGGCATCAATGCCTTCACTGACAAGGGTGTCTCCACCGATGTTCTCTATCTCTTTGATGCGTTCTATTTTGGTGAGGATGAAATCGGTATAACTGCTGACGCGCATGGATCTCCATGCCTCATCATAATCGTGATTCTTACGTATCATCAGTTGCAAGGCATCATCGGCATACTTGTCATAGAGTGCAAGGGCTTCATCGGGTTGCATATCGACAGTATCAGAAAATCCGTGGCTGAGCTGTATCAATCCAATAATGCCATAATTGATGAGGGCTATAAATTCTGGTCGTATGCCTTCGCCCACAAGCGATTCCTTCTTAATTTCCAAGGAGCGTATGCGCTTGGCCTTGATAAACAATTGGTCGGTAAGCGACTGTGGGCGCAGTATTCGCCATGAAGCTCCATAATCATGCAACTTCTTGGTGAACAAGGTGCGACATTCACTCATCACCTGTTCAAACTGGGCCTCTGTCGTGTGGTTATCTTTTGTCATAATCGATTGCAAAATTAAAAAATTCCTACCATATCACCAAGGATTAGCGTCAGGAAAATACCTATTTATTATATTTCTTTCTGCTTTTTATGAATATACTTGATTTTGGCACATGCCACATCGAAGCGATTCTGAAGCGAGTCTTTACGCGCTTTCAACTGATTCGCTGTGCGGTTGTGGCGCTTCCATGCCTCTTGATCACCTGATTTATCGGCCTGATTTTGCAGTTGACGGACTTCATTGTATGCACTTCCCACCACCGCCAACAGGGAATCAACTACTGCCAGTTCGTCTTGAGTGCGCAAAAGTTCTGCTTTTTGCCATAGCGGTAAAGCCTGTTTTCGCTCTTCAATGGCACGTGGATATTTATTGCGCAAGGTGTCAATCTTGGCAAGCACATCATCGTAACGCCGTTCGTCTAGTGCCAAACGCGCTTCATCGAGCAATGCTTTCGCTTTGTTGTTGGTATTGCCACAAGCCACTATAAATAGCACTGCGGATAGTATGATAATCAGTTTCTTCGTCATTCTAAGGTGCAAAGTTACAAAAAAATGCGCAATGAACAGCCGAAATAGATGAAATTTGCGTACCTTTGCACACGACAAAGTAGAAAAACATACCATCATGAAGCTATATTCAGACGCTGCACTGGCTAAAATACTCGATAAGCCGATATTCCGCCAAATCAGTGCTTCCGCCGACGAACTGGGGTTAGAATGTTATGTTGTGGGCGGATTTGTTCGTGATATATTCCTCGAACGCCCCAGCAACGACATTGACGTAGTTGTCGTAGGCAGTGGCATTGAAGTGGCCCGACAACTGCAAAAGAATTTGGGAAAAAACCCAAAGACTGGCAGATGGCGTGCACACCTCTCGGTATTTCGTAATTTTGGCACAGCACAAGTAAAGATGGGAAACATGGAAGTGGAATTTGTGGGAGCTCGCAAAGAGAGCTATAGCCACGATTCACGCAAGCCTATTGTGGAAGACGGTACGCTGGAAGATGACCAAAACCGTCGAGATTTCACCATCAATGCTATGGCAATCTGCCTCAACAACGCTCGATTCGGCGAATTGGTAGATCCATTTGACGGTATTGCCGATATGGAAGACCGCATTATTGCTACTCCACTCGACCCTGAAATCACATTCTCCGACGATCCTTTGCGTATGATGCGCTGCATTCGTTTCGCCACTCAGCTCAATTTTCAAATTGAGGACGATACGTTTGAAGCTTTGGAACGCATGGTAGATCGCATCAAGATTGTTAGCGGAGAGCGTATCGAGGTGGAGCTCAATAAAATCATGATGGCACCACACCCAAGCATTGGCTTCGAATACCTACAACGTAGCGGCTTATTACAGCGCATGCTTCCTGAACTTTCCGCACTCGACATTGTAGAAAAGAAAGAAGGCCGGGCTCATAAAAACAATTTCCACCACACCATGGAAGTGCTGGAAAACGTCTGCCAGCATAGCGATAACCTATGGTTGCGATGGGGGGCGTTACTCCACGATATCGGAAAAACGCGTGCCAAGCGTTGGGAGCCTAAGGCTGGATGGACTTTCCACAACCATGACTATCTTGGTGGAAAAATGGTGCCGGAGATATTCCGCCGGCTGAAATTGCCTATGGGCAGCGAGATGCGTTTCGTACAGAAAATGGTAGAACTGCACATGCGCCCCATAGCCATTGCCGATGAGATTGTAACCGATTCTGCCGTTCGACGCCTGCTCAACGATGCCGGTGACGACATCAACGATCTAATGACCCTATGCGAAGCCGACATCACCTCAAAGAATGAGGTGCGTAAACAAATGTTTTTGGAGAATTTCCGCATGGTGCGTGAAAAACTCACCGATTTACAAGAAAAGGATTATAAACGGTTGTTACAACCTGTAATTGACGGCAACGAAATCATGGAGATGTTCCATCTGAAACCCTCTCGCGAGGTGGGAACACTCAAACAATACCTAAAAGATGCCGTACTCGACAATCGGGTGGAAAATGAACGTGAACCATTGATGCGTCTGCTCATGGAGCGCGCCAATGCCATGGGGCTCTCCACCGAACATCAGGAGCAACAATGACCATAGAAAAATAGAAACTATCACAACACTACAATCTATTGATCGTGACAGTCTGCCAAATGGTACCATACCACCATCGGCATTATCTTCTACGACGAGGCTTTGTGCAGTTTGCGCAAAGCCTTGTCGCGTATTTGGCGCACACGCTCACGCTTCAACCCAAGTTCACCACCAATTTCCGCCATGGCCATACGATCAAAACCTAATCCGAAATACCTTTTAATGACTGCTGCCTCGCGCTGGTCGAGCAGATAGATACAACGCTCCAAGTCTGACTTCAACAGTTCCCGTTCCATCTCGGCATCAGCCCGTTGCGAGTTTTTATCCTCCAACACATTTAGTAGCGTATAATTATTACGTGACCCTGCAGGGATACTCTCGTCCGTCGATTTCACTGTCACTTCACCAGTCACTCGACGTATAGCAGCTTCAATGGCGGTACGAATATAAGGTGCGGCAAAAGTAACAAAAGGCTTACCCCGATTCGGATCAAACTTTTCCGCCGCCTTGATAATACCGATAGTTCCTTCACTCACCAAGTCATCTGTATCAAGAAGTTCGCAGGAATATTGGCGCGCCAATGTGACCACATACCCCATATTATCTGTTATCAGTTTTTCTTTATCTGTCATATTCGCTATTTTTAGTCATTATTCTACCTTGCAAAGATACGAATAATTCCGCAAACCACCAAACTTCATCAATCATGCAAGCAAAACCCTTATCATATATTCAACAAAACTAAAAAAAACAGTTTATATAAACAAGGAGATACAGACATAACAAAATAGCGGGCTGCAAAACGAATTTTGCAGCCCGCTACATACGTTTATGTTAAAGTGACTATACTTTCAGCTACGTTATGCAATCTCAATTGCACGTGCCACTTTACTATCTTCCTTCTTCAATTTAGGCATCACCACAGTAAGAATACCGTTGTCAACCTTAGCAGAAATTCTATCCTTAGCTACATCGTCAGGCAAAGTGTAAGTCTGCTGATAGTTTGTATAACTGAACTCACGACGCAGATAATGCTGTTTCTTATCCTCATCCTTATGTTCCATCTTGTTTTCAATGGCTACATGAAGGTTGCCGTCATCGGTCAACTGTACACGACAATACTCTTTTTTGATACCAGGCACAGCCATCTCCATGGTATATTCATTAAGATCTTCTCTGACGTTGACTGCCGGAGCGGTCGTTGTGGCAGTTGCCATTGCATCACTGTTGAAGAAATCATCGAACACTGTTGGGAACCAACTGTTTTTAAACATTACTGGTAACATAATCATACCTCCTAATTTTATTTGTTTAATTGTTCTGTTTTATATGTTGTTTACCGAGCGCCTCTGCCTTCGCTTCCGCGTTCACTAACAATTAATGCAAGTCTCATGCCACACCAATAAAACATGTCACATTGTCACCTTTGTGTGTCATATTGTCGTTTTGTATATAAAATAGCATGCTATTCACTCGTTTATATTCCTCACGAACAACAATTACCGACCAACACCATGGACCACATATGTTTTCCGTTTTTTATAGGCAAATATCTGGCATTTATTGGTTGCGTAGCATAAATATTGTTAAATGTATTATATATATTATATAATTATATATAAGAGTATTTTTTTTTATGTATCTTTGCACTTCGAAAACCAAACTTAAATATTCGGTTTTCCAGTACACAAACAAATAGTATTGAATTTAAGAATAGTTTAAATAAATAGGTATGAAAAGTAAAAACGTTATTACCATTGCGGTTTTTGCTGCAATCGCGATTTTAACCTCATGTGGAGGAAGCAAGAAGGATGGTCTGCCCAACTTCAGTGACGACGAGTTTGCCGTAAGCACCATCAGCACATCAAGTGCTGCTTTACAAACCACGTACCCCGCCACCATTAAAGGTATTCAGGATGTTGAGGTTCGCCCAAAGGTTTCAGGATTCATCACAAAAGTATTTGTCCATGAAGGCCAAACGGTATCAGCCGGTCAACCATTGTTCTCTATCGACAGCGAGACCTATCAGGCTGCTGTCCGTCAATGTCAGGCAGCAGTCAATACGGCAAAGGCACAGGCTAACACCGCCAAGCTGACTTACAAAAACAACAAGAATCTTTTCGATAGTCACATTATCGGTGAGTACGAACTTTCAACCGCAGCCAATACTCTTGCTACCGCAGAAGCACAGGTTGCACAGGCAGAAGCTGCATTGGCATCAGCTCGCGAACAATTGGCATGGTGTGTAGTAAAGAGTCCTTCGGCTGGTGTTGTGGGAAGTCTCCCCTTCAAAGAAGGTGCTTTGGTTAGCGCTTCTGGCCAGGCATTGACCACCGTTTCAAACATCAGTACCATGGAAGTTTTCTTCTCTGTATCTGAGTCTGAACTCTTGAATATGGGCAAAAACAACGGCAATATGCAGGCTGCCATCGCAGCCTTCCCTCCCGTCAAACTGCAACTTGCAGATGGTTCATTCTACGAACAACCGGGTAAGGTTGTAAAAATGAGTGGCGTCATCGATGCTTCTACAGGTGCCGTATCGCTGATTGCACACTTTGCCAATCCCGACAAACTGCTGAAGAGCGGTGGTTCTGGCTCTATCGTTATTTCTAACGACAACAGCAACGCCATCGTTGTTCCACAGGAAGCATGTTCTCAAGTACAGGATAAAATTTTTGTTTATGCCGTAGGCAAAGACAACAAAGTGAAATATACAGAAATCAAAGTTAATCCACAAGATGACGGCAAGAACTACATTGTGACCTCTGGACTCCGTACCGGTGACCGCATCGTTGTAAAAGGCATTACCAAATTGACTGATGGCCAACAGATTAAGCCTATCACACTAGAGCGCTACAATCAGAAGATAGCCGAAGCAGCCAAACTCGCAGAGTCGCAAGACAATGCCCATGAGTTTGCCAAAGCCATGAGCGGCAAGAAGTAATTGCATCATCACTATCAAGCAAGAAGCAATTCTTCAGCAAATAACCATTTATAATATAAGGTATAAAGAAAATAGTAAATTATGACATTTACAAACTTTATAAAACGCCCAGTACTATCGACGGTGGTTTCCATCTTCTTCGTCTTGCTGGGTACCATCGGCTTGATATCGCTACCTATTGAGCAGTATCCAAATATCGCGCCGCCTACTATCTCGGTATCTACCACCTATCAAGGTGCCGATGCCCAGACGGTATTGAATTCAGTCATCGCCCCGCTGGAGGAGAGTATCAACGGTGTGGAAAACATGACCTACATGACCTCTTCTGCGTCAAACTCAGGTTATGCCAGCATCACCGTTTACTTCAAACAGGGTTCAGACCCTGATATGGCTGCCGTCAACGTGCAGAACCGTGTATCACAGGCACTGTCTTTGTTGCCTGCCGAGGTTACACGTGTAGGTGTTACGGTTACCAAACGTCAGAGTTCTAACGTGATTCTGTTCTCGCTAACCACAGACGACGGACGCTACGATGACCAGTTTGTGACCAACTATGCTTTGATCAACGTGGTTCCACAGTTGAAGCGTATCAATGGTGTGGGTGATGTGCAGAGCCCTTCTACCCGTAACTACTCTATGCGTATATGGCTGAAGCCTGAGAAAATGAAGGAGTTTGGTCTCGTACCATCTGACATCTCCAATGCTTTAGCGGAACAGAACATCGAGGCTGCCCCTGGTAGCTTTGGTGAAAGTTCTGATATGCAGTACGAATACACCCTGCGTTACAAGGGTCGCTTGAAGACTCCTATTGAGTATGAGAACATCCTCATCAAGAGCAATACTTCTGGTCAGACACTCCGCCTCGGCGAGGTTGCCAAGGTAGAACTGGGCGGTCTGGTATATAGCGTAAACCTGCTCAACAACGGCCAACCTGCCGTAATGGGTATGGTACAGCAAATTGCTGGTTCTAACGCCACACAGATTGCAACCGATGTTAAGAAAGAACTGGAAGAACTGAGCAAGAACTTCCCTCCTGGCCTAAAATACACCATCGAGCAGGACATCACCGAATTCCTCTTTGCTTCTATTGAGGAAGTAGTATTTACGCTGATTATCACCCTTTTGTTGGTATTCGTCGTGGTATATGTCTTCCTGCAAGACTTCCGATCTACTCTAATACCTATGATTGCCGTACCTGTGGCATTGATTGGTACATTCTTTTTCCTATGGATATTCGGTTTCTCCATCAACCTATTGACGCTGTCAGCCTTGTTGTTGGCTATCGCCATTGTGGTCGATGACGCCATCGTGGTGGTTGAAGCGGTCCATGCCAAACTCGACCAGGGTTATAAGAGTGCACTTACAGCATCTATCGATGCCATGAACGAAATTTCGAGCGCCATCATCTCTATCACATTGGTAATGTCAGCCGTGTTCGTTCCTGTATCATTCATCGGTGGAACCTCAGGATATTTCTACCGTGAATTTGGTGTGACCATGGCTGTATCTATCGTAATTTCTGCCGTCAATGCGTTGACACTATCTCCTGCACTCTGTGCCATCTTCCTGAAACCACACGAAGAAGGACATGAGAAGAAAATGTCGATCATCGACCGTTTCCATACAGGATTCAACTATCAGTTTGAGAAGATTACCAATAAATATAAGAAAGGTGTACAGTGGGTCATTGGGCATGGCGTCATCGCCGGAGGTGTTGTTGCAACAGGTATTATAGCTCTTGTAGCACTAATGGGTGTCACCAAAACAGGTTTGGTACCTAACGAAGATACTGGAACACTGTTTGTTTGTATCTCTACAGCCCCAGGTACTACACAGCAGCGCACAACCGAAGTAGTGAAGCAAATCGACAAAATGCTGGAAGCCAACCCAGCCATCCAGCGCCGTGAAGCTATCATGGGTTATAGCTTTATCGCTGGTGCCGGTTCCAACCAAGGTACTATCATCATCAAACTCAAACCTTTTGAGGAGCGTCCAGGTGGATTCTTCCATCGCATCAAGAGTGCGCTGACAGGTGGTGGCATCGAAGCATTGTTCGTCAACCCCATGGAATATACTTCAGTTTTGGGTATGATTTACAAACAGACCGCAACCATCAAGGATGCTCAGATCCTTGCATTCTCACCGCCAATGATTTCAGGATTCTCTGCCCAGAGTGGTATTACAATGACCATGCAGGACAAGACCGGTGGTGATCTGAACCGTTTCTTTGATATTGTAAAGAATTTCCTAAAGGAGCTCAACGACCGTCCGGAAATCCAGACTGCACAGACCCAGTATAACCCTAACTATCCCCAGTATATGGTGGATGTGGATGTGGCAAAGACCAAACAGGCAGGCATCTCGCCATCATCCGTACTTGCTGTCATGCAGGGCTACCTCGGCGGACTCTACGCCTCCAACTTCAACTCATACGGTAAACTCTATCGTGTAATGATACAAGCAGGTCCCGAAAGCCGCATGCGTCCTGACGATATGAGCAAAATCTATGTGCGTTGCGCCAACGGCACGATGTCTCCCGTGAGCGAGTTTGTTAATCTGAAGAAGGTTTATGGTCCTTCAAACATCACCCGTTTCAACCTGTTTACGTCTATGGACGTATCAGTAACGCCTAACACGGGATATTCTTCAGGTGATGGTATGAAGGCAATTGCCGAAGTGGCTAAGACCACTTTGCCCGAAGGTTATAGCTACGAGTATTCTGGCTTGACCCGTTCAGAGGCTGAATCAAGCAACTCTACTGGTCTGATTTTCGCACTCTGTATTGTATTCGTTTACTTGATTCTGAGTGCCCAGTACGAGAGTTACATCTTGCCATTGTCGGTAGTACTCTCTATTCCATTCGGTCTGGCAGGTGCATTCACCTTCACCAACATCTTCGGCCACGCTAACGATATCTATATGCAGATATCACTCATTATGTTGATTGGTCTGTTGGCGAAGAATGCCATCCTTATCGTACAGTTCGCCCTTGAGCGTCGCCGTACGGGTATGGCCATTAAATACTCTGCCATTCTGGGTGCAGGAGCTCGTCTGCGTCCTATTTTGATGACTTCATTAGCTATGATTATCGGTCTATTGCCACTGATGTTCGCATCAGGTGTAGGTAAGAATGGTAACCAGACTCTAGGTGCTTCTGCTGTAGGCGGTATGCTGATTGGCACCCTACTCCAGATATTCATCGTACCTGCGCTATTCGCCCTATTCCAATGGTTGCAAGAGAAGATTTCTCCGCTCCGTTTCGACGATGAAGACAACGAAGAGGCTGCTGCAGAACTGGCTCAGTATGCAGAGGCTTCTGCCCGCAAAAATTCAAAGAAATAAGGTAGAACACGCAAGTGTAGAATAATAAATGCAAAGCAAAAGATGAAAAAGAATATCACATGCATCATACTGTGTCTCGCAGCGCTCTCTCTGAGCAGCTGCAAGACTCTCTACGGAAAATATGAGCGTCCGGATGTGAAGACCAGCGGTATCGTTCGCGATGTAGCTTCTGATACAGATACTTTGGCTGTAAAGGATACTACTACCTTCGCCAACATCCCTTGGCGCAGCGTCTTCACCGACCCTCAGCTCCAGTCGATCATTGAGAAGGGATTGAACAATAATGTCAACCTCCTCAATGCGGCTTTGAACGTGAAGATGGCAGAGGAACAGTTGAAATGTGCAAAGTTGGCATTCGTGCCTTCTTTGTCTTTCACTCCTCAGGGAACTATCGCTTCCTGGGATGGTAACGCTGCTACCAAGACTTACAGCTTGCCTGTTACAGCCAGTTGGACGGTTGACCTCTTCGGCAACCTGCTCTCTCAGAAGCGCAGTGCCCAGATGGCTCTGCTCCAGTTGAAGGACTATCAGGTGTCTGTACAGACCAACCTCATCGCCAACATCGCCAACATGTATTATACCTTGTTGATGCTCGACAAGCAGGTGGAGCTGGTTAACAATATGGAAGGATTGACCAAGGATACCTGGGAGACCATGAAGGTGCTGAAGGATACCAAGATTGGTTATCGCGGAACTTCCGTGCAGGCTGCCGAGAGCAACTACTATGCAGTGTTGACTCAGAAGACCGACCTGATGCGCCAGATTCGTGAGACAGAGAACTCCCTGAGTCTTCTCATCGGCGACCAGGCTCATTCCATTGCCCGTGGCAAGCTGGAGAATCAGAGTCTTCCTGCAACCTTCTCTACCGGTGTAGGCATCCAGTTGCTCAACAACCGTGCTGATGTTCACGCAGCCGAGATGAATCTGGCTCAGTGCTTCTATGGCATAGAGACTGCCCGCAGCAAGTTCTATCCATCTATCACCATCTCTGGTACAGGTGCATTCACCAATTCTGCTGGTGCAGGTATTGTGAATCCAGGCAAGTGGTTGCTTTCTGCTGTTGGTTCATTGGTTCAGCCAATCTTCCAGAATGGTAGAATCATTGCCGGCTTGAAGGTGGCTAAGATGCAGTACGAGCAGGCTTACAATACTTGGCAGAACACCGTACTGAAGGCTGGTAGCGAGGTGAGCAATGCCCTTGTGCTCTACAACTATTCTGACGAAAAGGGTAAGGTGGAGGCTAAACGCATCGCCGTACTCGAGAAGAATGTGGAGGATACACGTAAGTTGATGTCAGAGGCTGGCGGTTCTTATCTGGAGGTAATCCAGGCGCAGTCTTCACTGCTCAACGTACAACTCTCAAAGGTAGCTGATGACTTCTACAAGATGCAGGCAGTGGTAAATCTCTACTATGCATTAGGAGGTGGCGCAAAATAATCATCGGATGATACATCCAGGAAGCATATCAACCATCATTGTCATGGCGATTTAGCTGCTGGATCTATATAAATATATAAATCAGAAATTATGGCAAGTATTATCAGTCCCAAAGCAGACGTTTCGCCCAAAGCAAAGATTGGCGACAACTGCAAAATATACCCCTTTGTCTATATCGAAGACGATGTAGTGATTGGCGACAACTGCGTACTCTACCCCTTCGTAAGTATCCTCAACGGCACACGCTTGGGCAATAACAACAAAGTGTTCCAAGGCGCAGTTATTGCTGCCTTACCTCAGGATTTCAATTTCGAAGGTGCTGAGAGCTTTGTGGAAATTGGCAACAACAATACCATCCGCGAGAATGTTGTCATCAACCGTGGCACATACGCAGGAAGCAAAACCGTATTGGGCAATAAGAACTTCCTGATGGAAGGTGCACATATCTCCCACGATACTGTAGTGGGTGATGGCTGTGTATTCGGCTATGGTACGAAGATTGCCGGTGACTGCGTCATTGGCAATGGTGTCATCTACAGCACTTCGGTGGTGGAGAATGCCAAGACTCGTGTGGGCGACCTCGCCATGATCCAGGCAGGTACTACCTTTTCGAAAGACATTCCTCCCTACATCATCGCAAGTGGCAAACCTGTGAAATATAGCTGTCCTAACAATGTCATCATGGAAGCAGCAGGTTTCGACCCACGTGTTCGCAAGCATATTGCCAACGCCTACCGCTTGGTATTCCACGGTCAAACATCAGTTTTCGATGCCGTCAACCAGATCAAGGATCAGGTGCCCGATGGTCCAGAGGTGCGCAACATCATTTCGTTTATCGAAGGTACCAAACTTGGCATCATCTCTAAGATGTAGTCCAACCGCTTGGTAATTCCACCGAGCACAACAAACAGTAACCATCCACTACAGTTTGTTTGTAGCCGGAACATCATAATACTTTCATCCGCAATACTGAGACATTTGGTATTGTGGATGATTTTGTTTTTGTTAGGATCTCAAAGCAAAATCAGCAAATATCGATAAATTGTTTTTGCATTCCATCTAACAACCAATTATGGACTTGTTATCCACAAAAGATACAGCATCTATTGATTGACTACTCATCTCTATCAAAGGCGTTTAGTTATTTTTTACGCAGAGTCTATGCAAAAGAGTCTATAAATAAGTTAAATAAAATAAAAAACAAGCATAGAGAGTGACAAAGGCGGACATCTGGGTTTTGTGATATTGTATCTTTGCAAACCAACCTGATAATAAATTCACAAACAAGAAGGCACCTTGGTAACAAACTATTGATCGTACAATTAAAAAAGGTGTTTATGTTTACAGAAACGACATTCAACAACCCAAACTGGTTACAACAGAAGGACCATGAGTCTTCAATTAACACCCGACTGGTTCTCGTTAACTTCTCGTTCGCTTCTCGTTCGTCTCTCGTTCGTTATTCGTTAGTCTATCGAAGACCGATCGAGAACCGAACGAGGATCTATCTAAGAACGAAAGATGAACGAGAAGTTATCGAAGACACGACGAAAAAATGTCAAACCTGACGAGAATGGCAGACTTCAATTTCCGGACTCTTTCTGGTTATGCCAAACAAATACAAAACGCCCCCGTAATGCATTTAATAACTTGCTGAGCAAGGGATGCCAACTGCAACAACCCGATCCCGAATGGCATCAAGCTGTTCATGGGTAGCTTTGAGAAGTCCATGGGCAGGTGTTTCTCGGTCTATCGTATAAACCATTACTTGTTGAGGTGCAATCGTCTTGACCGCTTCAAGCCAAGGAACCACATATTCCTCAGCAGTATTATCCACACTTTCACCATTACAATCCCCACGCATAAACATCGTCTGAATGATGACATGTCCGTTGAAAGCCTTCATACGTTCAATAATCTGGTTGACGTCATAGTTGCCAGCCGGACGATCCACCCGATGGATGTAAGCGCTATCCACGGTATCGAGTTTGAGAATATTGTCATCCACCTTCATCAGCGCATCATGTACCGATTGACGATGAATCTGCGTAGAGTTGCTCAACACACAGACTTTGGCATCCGGACAATATGCATTACGCAAACGAATGGTATCATCTATAATTTCCGGAAAATGGGGATGACATGTCGGTTCACCATTACCAGCAAACGTCAGCACATCGGGCAACTGTCCCTCGCTTTTCATACGCTGTAGTGTCAGTTGGAGTTTTTCTGCAACATCCTGCCTTGTAGGCATCGTTTGTTTAGGTCGATGATCCTCGTTGAACCCACATTCACAATAGATACAGTCAAACGAGCAAACCTTGCCATCGGCAGGAAGCAGGTTGATGCCAAGCGAAATTCCCAAGCGTCGGCTATGAATGGGACCGAAGATGGGAGATGGATAGATAATTGTACTCATAAATCCAAATGTTTTGTTATCGACTGCAAAATTAGCAAATAAAACGTAATTTGTTTTGCAATCTGAGTGAATTATTGTAATTTTGCAAGAAATTAGGTATATTACGGACATTTAGGAACAATGGCAAAAAAAAGAAAAGCTATCAGTTGTCGTAGAGGTATGCAGGGAGTCACCTTATGCATCAGTACCGCCATGGTGCTTATCTTGCTTGGAATGGTGGTATTCTCCGTACTATTGGCACGCAACTTATCCAACCACATGAAAGAAAATCTGACCATGAGCGTCATGTTGAAAGACTATGTCACGGTCAATCAGGGCCACCTACTCTGCCGCGATCTCTATCATAAGCCATGGTCACACCATATCGACTATATCAGTAAAGAACAGGCACAGCGCGAACAGATTAAGGAGTTGGGCAGCGACCCATCAGAGTTTCTCGGCTTCAACCCGTTTCCTGCCACACTGGAGATATGGCTCAATGCCAACTACGCCAACCGCGACTCCTTGCGCATCATATCCAAAGAGTTACGCAAGGATGCCCGCATTAGCGACGTAGCATATATGGAAGACCTTGTGGATCAAGTCAACTACAATCTGAGCCGTATCAGCATCATCCTCCTTGTGCTTGCCATCCTGCTGACATGCGTTTCCTTCTCGCTCATCAGCAATACTGTCCGACTTAGCGTCTATGCACGACGTTTTCTCATCCACACCATGAAACTTGTTGGTGCCTCTTGGGGATTCATCCGTCGTCCGTTCCTTTACCATGCCATGGGAGTGGGTATCATCGCTGCACTCATAGCCATTGCCGTATTGGGCGGATGCTTCTACGGACTCTACGTGATGCAGCCTGGCATACTAACCGTCATCACTTGGGTGGAACTTACTATCACCGGCGTAGCAGTATTTCTCTTCGGTTTGCTCATCACAGCCCTCTGTGCATGGCTTGCCGTCAACCGTTTCTTGAGAATGACAGCTGGCGAACTCTACAAAATCTGACAACACATCAATTTGCGAACAATACATTATGAACAAAAGAAATCTCGCTTTTGACCGCACCAACTATCTGCTTTTGGCATTAGGCATGGCTATCGTCATCATCGGATTCATTCTGATGAGTGGCAGCGGTTCCGACTTAGAGGCATACAATGCCGACATCTTCAGCACACGCCGCATCACCATAGCTCCTATCACCTGCTTGTTCGGGTTTGTATTCATGATCTATGGTGTGATGCGCAAGCCCAAAAACACCGAGACAACAGCTAACGAAACAGAGGAGGGTTGCGCACAATGAATTGGTTTGAAGCACTTATACTCGGACTCATCCAGGGACTGACAGAGTATCTCCCCGTCAGCAGTAGCGGTCACCTCGCCATTGGCGCCTATCTCGTCGACATCAACGGTGAAGACAACCTCACTTTCACCATCATGGTACATGTTGCCACGGTATTGAGCACCTTAGTTATTCTGTGGAAAGAAATCGACTGGATACTGAAAGGACTCCTCAAATTCCAGATGAACGATGAAACCAAATACGCCCTCAACATCATCATCTCTATGATACCTGTGGGCATCGTGGGTGTGTTCTTCAAAGACCAAGTAGAGGAAATATTCGGTTCGGGCCTGCTCATAGTAGGTTGCATGCTTCTCGTAACAGCACTACTTCTGTCGTTCTCCTACTTTGCCAAGCCCCGTCAGCGTGAAAACATCAGTCCACTGCATGCTTTCATCATCGGTTTAGGTCAGGCTCTTGCCGTACTGCCCGGACTCTCCCGATCTGGCACAACCATTGCCACAGGTCTCCTATTAGGCAATAAGAAAGAAAAGATGGCACAGTTCTCGTTCCTCATGGTCATCCCTCCCATCCTTGGTGAGGCATTACTCGACCTATTGAAAGGACTGAAAGGAGAAGAAACCCTTGGCGGCATCGACACCTTCCCCATGGTAGTAGGATTCGTTGCAGCCTTCTTGTCTGGATGCCTTGCCTGCAAGTGGATGATCAACATCGTGAAGAAAGGCAAGCTCATCTATTTCGGTATCTATTGTGCCATAGCAGGTGCTATCACCATCATATGCTCACTCATTTAATACTCACATTTACCTTATGCCCCTGACCTGGTTAGGACATATTCTAAATAACATATATGAATTTTACACAAGGAGAAGTCATCTATATCGATAAGCCCTATCGCATGTCGAGTTTCGGCGCGTTGGCACACATCCGCTATCTCGTATCCCGTAAGATTGGCGTAAAACGAGTGAAGATGGGACATGCAGGAACACTCGATCCCCTTGCCACTGGTGTACTCATACTATGTACCGGCAAAATGACCAAGGAGATTGAGCGCATGCAGTACCACACCAAGGAATATACAGCTACGCTGCAACTCGGTGCTACCACAGCCAGCTACGACAAAGAGCATACCGTCAATATGACCTACCCCACCCAGCATATCACACGCCAGCTCATCGACGACACGCTGCCACAATTTCTCGGTGATATCCAGCAAGTGCCACCACAGTATTCGGCAGTCAAGGTAGCCGGTGAACGTGCCTACCGCATGAAGCGCAACGGCGAAGAAGTGAAGCTTGCAGCCAAAACCGTACATATCGACGAGATTGAGGTAACGTCATTCGACCAACAGCTCATGCAGCTCTCCATCCGAGTGGTATGTGGAAAAGGCACTTACATCCGGTCGCTTGCACGCGACATCGGTCGCGCATTAGGAAGCGGTGCCTACCTCACCGCACTACGCCGCACCCGTTTGGGCGAAGTCAGCATCGAACATTGCATCCAGATGGACGATTTCCCTGCATGGCTTGCCCACCAAGACATAGAAGACATCAAGAAGAAAAAAACAACTTAAAAAAACTATAAGCAATGAAACTGTCACAATTTAAATTCAAGTTGCCCGAGTCACAGGTAGCCCTTGAGCCACCACACAAAGCATTCGAAAATGAAGACGGAACCATTGATAAAGTATATCGGCGCGATGAATGTCGCCTGATGGTTGTACACCGCAAAAGCGAAACATTCGACATCTTCAAGAAAGATGATGAAGGAAACGACACCAATCAACCGCTGTTATTCCGCGACATCATCAACTATTTCGATGAAGGTGACGTAATGATTCTCAACGATACAAAGGTGTTCCCTGCACGCCTCTATGGCACCAAAGAAAAGACCGACGCAAAGATTGAAGTATTCCTGCTTCGCGAACTCAATGAGGAACTGCGTCTTTGGGACGTACTCGTAGAACCAGCACGTAAGATACGTATTGGCAACAAACTCTTCTTCGATGAAGACGGGCCTATGGTAGCAGAAGTCATCGACAATACCACCAGCCGTGGACGCACATTGCGTTTTCTCTACGACTGTCCCCACGATGAGTTTAAGCGCGAGCTCTTTGCCTTGGGCTCTGCCCCACTACCACGCTATATCGTTGACAAACGTGATGTAACTCCCGAAGACGAAGAAAACTTCCAGACCATCTATGCCCGCCATGAAGGAGCTGTTACCGCTCCAGCCTCAGGTCTCCATTTCAGCCGCGAAGTGATGAAACGTTTGGAAATCCGTGGTATCGACTTCTCCTACATCACCGTACACTGTGGTCTTGGCAGTTTCGACGCCATTGAGGTAGAAGACCTCACCAAGCACAAAATGAATTCCGAGCAGATGATTATCGACAGTAAAGCCTGCTCTACAGTCAATAATGCCAAGAAGGAAGGCCGTAAAATCTGCGCCGTCGGCATTTCTACCCTACGTGCTACAGAGAGCGCCGTCGGCACCGACTGCATGTTGAAAGAGTTTTCTGGTTGGACCAATAAGTTCATCTTCCCACCCTACAACTTCAATCTGGCAGATTCGCTGATAGCCAATTTCTATCATCCCGAATCAACCATGATGATGGCAACCGCCGCCTTCGGTGGTTACGATCTCATCTACAACGCCTACGAAGCTGCCGTCAAAAATGGTTTCATGTTCGGTTGCTATGGCGATGCAATGCTCATCCTTAATGACTAACATTTCTCAGCAACAGACAGAGACAACAAGCGACGATCACCTCCATGAGGTGTATCTCGCTTTAGGTTCCAATCTGGGCAACCGTCAGGAAATGCTCGACGAGGCAGTTAGACAGATAGGTCGCCGCATCGGCAAGGTCATTCGTCGATCATCATGGATAGAGACCGAACCTTGGGGGTTTGAATCTTCCAACCGTTTCCTCAACGGCGCAGTATGTTGTCACACCAATCATACGCCCCACGAAGTGCTTCTGCTGACGCAAGCCATTGAACGCGATATGGGTCGTAAGCGCAAAACCGATAGCCATCATGGCTATTCTGACCGCACAATCGATATCGACATACTGCTCTATGACGATCTGCGAATAGACAGTGCCGAGCTAGTCATTCCCCACCCGTTAATGGAAGAACGCGATTTCGTAATGATTCCCCTTCACGAAATTCTGCAAAAAGTTCTGTAGCGAATAATTGATACTACAATGTAATCAAGCATCATGCTGACGGTAGATAAACATCACGTCAATATGCTATAACAAAAATTATCCCGCTTTCTCTTACGAGTCAGCGGGATAATTTTTGTTATGTACCTTTCGTTATTACTTACGCAGTCCGAGGGCTTTGATCAGTTCACGATAGCGGTTGATGTCCTTGTTGTAGAGATACTTCAAAAGTTTACGACGACGACCTACCATTTTGGTCAAGCTACGAGCTGTACCGAAATCCTTGCGGTTCTGCTTCAAATGCTCGGTGAGGTGACTGATGCGATAGGTGAACAGAGCTACCTGGCTTTCGATAGAACCGGTGTCAGTAGCCGACTGTCCGTGCTTCTCGAAGATTTCTTTCTTCTTAGCTGAATCTAAATACATAATTGTTGATGATTTAATTAAATTGTTAATAATATGACATCTTTCAGATGCTCCCCGTCTTCATCACGGCGGTTCACATTTTCAAATGCGGGTGCAAAGGTACGAATAAGTGAGCGAAAAACCAAATAAAACCTTATATAATTATTTATTTTCATAATGCGAGTAGCTAAAATTGGACGTTTTCGTTAAACCATGAGCAGAATAAAGCTCGCTTTAATTATGCCATGGCGAGAAAAAGTGCCATGACTATGGAAGATTAGAGGTACGAATTTCTCCCTTCTGCTACCTTTATTTTCCCATTCGTTTCCCAATTTTTAATAGGAACTAGAAAAAGAGCACATCAATCACCAAAACGCAGCCTGTTAGCAGGAAATCCCCTATAACGTATGCATTTATGCATTATTCCTCAAAAAAACGTTAAAAAGCAAGCAAAAAGGCCGTGTTAGTTCCAAAAAAATGTTACTTTTGTGCAAACAAATCATACACTTCAATAATTATAAAACAAAAACTATGGAACAGCAGCAAACAGGAAGCAGATCCTATTTGATTTCTATTGTGATGGTTGCCGTATTAGGCGGCCTTCTTTTTGGTTATGACACCGCAGTAATCTCTGGCGCAGAGAAAGGACTTCAAGCCTTCTTTATGGGAGCTAAAGACTTCCAATATACCGATTTCTGGCATGGCTTCACCAGTTCAAGTGCCCTCATCGGTTGTATCATCGGTTCAGCCATCTCTGGTTTGCTTGCTACAAAATTTGGAAGAAAACGTTCATTGATATTCGCCGGCATCATGTTCTTCATATCGGCATGGGGTTCTATGTGTCCTGAGAGCATGTTGTTGCCCGAAGGCAAACCCACCCTCACCCTGCTCATCGTGTTCAATCTCTATCGTGTGATAGGTGGTATCGGCGTAGGCCTTGCCTCTGCTGTTTGCCCCATGTATATTGGTGAGATTGCGCCAAGTGGTATTCGTGGCATGTTGGTATCATGGAACCAGTTTGCTATCATCTTCGGACAGTTGGTGGTTTATTTCGTCAACTTCTTCATCCTTGGCGACCATATTGCCCCAGCCATTGCAAGTGTTGGTGGCGGTTTGAACGAAATACTCAACGGCACAGAAGCCCAATGGGCTATCGAGACTGGCTGGCGCTATATGTTTGGATCGGAAATGATTCCAGCCGGACTGTTTACCATCCTCATCTGCTTTGTACCTGAGACACCACGCTATCTTGCTATGATTGGCGAAGATGCCAAAGCAGAGCGCATCCTTGCAAAGATCAATGGTGCAGCAGCAGCCAAACAGATTCTGTTTGACATTAAGAACACCGTTACAGAGAAGACCGAGAAACTCATGACCTACGGATTCCTTTGCATCTTTGTTGGTGTGATGTTGTCGGTATTCCAACAGGCAGTAGGTATCAATGCTGTGCTCTATTATGCCCCACGCATCTATGAAGCCATGGGTTTCGACAATCCTATGATGCTTACCGTATTCAACGGCATCGTCAATCTGAGCTTCACCTGTGTAGCAATCTTCACTGTAGAGAAGCTCGGTCGTAAGCCCTTGCTCATCGTTGGTTCTCTCGGCATGGCAATAGGTGCTATCGGTGTAGCATGTACCTTCGGCAATCCCGAACTGCAGCTCGTCTGCATGGTATCTATCATGATCTATTCAGCTTCGTTCATGTTCTCATGGGGTCCCATCTGCTGGGTACTCATCGCCGAAGTATTCCCCAATACCATCCGCGGTGCAGCAGTAGCCATTGCCGTAGCCTTCCAGTGGATATTCAACTGGATCGTATCAACATCGTTTGTCCCCTTGGCCAACAGTCTGGGTTATTGGTTCACCTATAGCCTCTATGGTGTTATCTGTGTGTTGGCAGCTCTCTTCGTATGGAAGTTGGTACCTGAGACCAAAGGCAAGACCTTGGAGGATATGACCAAACTCTGGAAAGACAGAAAATAAGAATAAAACAAAAGAAATGAATATGAAACGTATCTTAGTAGCAGAAGACAACGAAAGCAACTACGTGCTGATGACTTACGTATTGAGAAATCGATATGAAGTGGTACGCGCCAGCAACGGCAAAGAAGCTGTTGAACTGTCTGACCAACAACAATTCGACTTAATCATGATGGACATGAAGATGCCCGTGATGGATGGTCTTGAGGCAACACGCCTCATCAAGGAGAAACATCCTGACCTCCCCATCATCGCATTGACTGCAAACGCTTTTGAAACCGACCGCCAAGCCACATTCGAAGCTGGCTGCTGCGATTTCATATCGAAGCCATTTAGCAGAGAAAAGTGTTTGGAAACCATCGCAAAGTATATCGGTGAATAAAACCGAAACCTCACCACCAGTACGATAGTCACACGATGACAACTATCGTCTGCTTCTAAAGAAATCTTGCATAAGTTGGCGACATTCTTCCTCAAGAATGCCGCCACTTATTGTTGTACGGGGGTGTAATGCCTTGGGGGCATAGACATGGAATCCTCGTTTATCGTCGGCAGCACCATAGACAATACGCGGAATCTGCGCCCAGCCCAATGCACCTGCACACATAGGACAGGGTTCTACGGTAACATAGAGTGTGCAATCGGTCAGATACTTCCCTCCCAATTCGTTTGCAGCTGCCGTTATGGCTTGCATCTCAGCATGCGCAGTAACATCGTTGAGAGTTTCCGTGAGGTTGTGGGCACGGGCAATAACCCTGCCCTGACATACGATTACAGCACCAATAGGTATTTCACCTGCTGCTCCAGCAGCTTCAGCTTCCACCAATGCCATACGCATATAGCGTTCGTCGGTTTTCAATTGTTCTTTTTGTGTCATGGTTGCGAAATTACAAAAAAATAGTTGAATATCCTCAGAAAAGGATCATAAATGCAGAAGAAAACCGTTTTCACACTAAAATTTCATATACCTTGTTTCATTTAATAAAGGTACGCATGCTTGCGTACGCGCACGCGTTATCATCAAACACCTGCTATCAAACAGCCATCAAAACAGCAAGTTGCCTGCTGTTGTAAGCAAGAGAAATCACAGGCGAATGGTCGTACCACCTACACATATAGTTAATTCAGTTTTCAAAAAAATTCGACCACTCGACCACCGATACTTGCATCATACTATCCTTCAATCTATTATAGGTGTGGTCGATTGTCATTTTGTGGGGTTTTCGACCACCATTCGACCACCATCCGATTTTGGTTTTCACTAACCAGTGATTACCATCTTAAGTAGGCAGCACCTCGGGAATAAAAATAAAAACGAGTTTTTATTTTGTATTCCATTCGGTTTGCACTACCTTTGAAAGGATTTCTTAAGTAGGCGGCACCTCAGGAATAAAAATAAAAACGAGTTTTTATTTTGTATTCCATTCGGTTTGCACTACCTTTGAAAGGACTTCTTAAGTAGGCGGCACCTCAGGAATAAAAATAAAAACGAGTTTTTATTTTGTATTCCATTCGGTTTGCACTACCTTTGTACTATGAAAGAAAAAATAGTGTATATCGAGGAGACAGATTCCACGAACCGATGGCTGAGAGAACATGGCGGTGATGAAGACTGTGTGGTATGGGCAAACTATCAGACAGATGGACACGGACAAGGATCAAACCATTGGGAATCGGAACGAGGCAAAAACCTCACGTTCTCGGTATTGATGCACCCCACACACGTACCAGCCAACCGACAGTTTCATATCTCTATGGCAGTATCACTGGCGGTGACCGACGCATTAGGACAATATATAGGCGACTTAAGCGTGAAATGGCCTAACGATATCTATTGGCGAAATGCTAAGATCTGTGGCATGCTGATAGAAAACAGACTGAAAGGCATGCAGATATGCGATAGCATTGCGGGCATAGGCATCAACGTAAACCAACGCGAATTTCAAAGCGATGCTCCAAACCCCATATCGCTCTGGCAGATAACCGGACAGGAAACCAACCGGCAAGCACTATTGGAAGATATTATCTGTCGCATTGAAAGCTATATGCTGCAGGATGTAAGGGAACGCTACATGCAGGCCCTATACCGCCGAAAAGGCTTTCACCCCTACTGCGATGCGCAAGGCGCTTTTATGGCACGCATAGAAGATGTGGAGGAAGACGGACACCTGGTACTGATGACCGAAGATGGAGAGCGACGCCGCTATGCTTTCAAAGAAGTATCGTTTGTGATCTGAACACCCCTACTACATGATGATAGACAATAATCAATAAAAAACAAAGATAATATGGCAAGATTTAAAAGAATCCTCCTGAAGCTCTCTGGTGAGAGTTTGATGGGCAATCAAGGTTACGGTATCGACGCAGAACGCCTCAGCGACTATGCCCGACAAATTAAGGAAGTCAGTGAGATGGGCGTACAGATTGGTATCGTCATCGGCGGTGGCAACATCTTCCGCGGACTTAGCGGCAGTCAGAAAGGCTTCGACCGCGTGAAAGGCGACCAGATGGGCATGTGTGCCACAGTAATCAATTCGCTGGCACTATCATCAGCTTTGGGAGCTATCGGTGTGAAGAACAAGGTGCTGACAGCCATCCGCATGGAGCCTATCGGCGAATTCTACACCAAATGGAAAGCTATCGAGGCGATGGAAGCAGGACAGGTATGCATCTTCTCTGCAGGTACTGGCAACCCCTATTTCACTACCGATACCGGCAGTAGTCTGCGTGGCATAGAGATAGAAGCCGACGTGATGCTGAAGGGCACACGCGTAGATGGCATTTATACCGCCGACCCCGAAAAGGACCCAACCGCTACTAAGTTTGACGAAATCTCCTATAAAGAAGTATTGTCACGCGGTTTGAAGGTCATGGATCTTACCGCTATCTGCATGTGTCAGGACAACAATCTGCCTATCTATGTATTCAACATGGACGTGGTGGGCAATCTGAAGAAAGTCATGGACGGTGAGGAAATTGGAACCCTCGTACATCCTTAATCCCACTTACTTATACCAACAAAGCGAGCCGCAACACAGAATGTTGCGGCTCGCTTTGTTATATTGATATACTATTTGGATTATTTCTCTTCCTTGAAATCGACGTATTCTCCATCGCCATCATCAAAGATCTTCTTGTTTTCACGACCTCTGCGGTCTATGATGGTTTCACCAAATTGTGTCGTGGTATGCACCTCGACAGGATCTTCCTCTACCGTTTCATTCTCCCATCGACTATTGGTATAACCAGCCGTCTGTGCACGACGATCATACTGTTGGCGCTGCCGTCCAGTCTCGTTGCGATACTGTCTGGCATGTTCGCCTGCAGCATCACGCATCTGTCTCTGCATGCGGCGAATCATTCGCAACACCTGTCCCCCCACAAGTAGGACAAGAAACACGATAAAGAAAAAAACAAAGAGGATCATTCCTCCTATGGCTTTAAACATGACTATAGGGTTTACTTATTTCTTCTTGTTGATATTGGTAAACAATGACAATACCACATACCAGGCAATGATAACGGCAATGCCGCTGACCTGGAGTAGTAAGAGCAATGGAATGCAAGAGAGAATGAATATATACTTCACCTCGTTGCCACGCCATCCCCAATGCTTAAACTTCAAAGCGAAAAGGGGAATCTCAGCGATAAGCAGATAGCTGGTGAAGAAGATGGCAGCCACCACAACATAAATGCTGTAGGGTAATGCCTCAATAGCTTTGCCACTACCCACAATCAAAGCCCCCCAAAAGAGGGCATTTGCAGGAGTGGGCACACCGATAAACGATGTGGTCTGACGCTCATCGAGATTGAATTTAGCCAAGCGCAACGCTGAGAAGGCAGCCATCACAAAGGCGACATAAGGCAACAGGGAATATAATCCTCCCATGCCTTCAACCTGACAATACAGATAGTCGAAGAGGATTGCAGAAGGTGCAAAACCAAAAGTGATGTCATCAGCCAACGAGTCGAGTTCCTTACCAATGGGTGAGCTAACACCAAGGAGGCGTGCACTCATACCATCGAAGAAGTCGAATACCGCACCAATAACGATAAACAGCAATGCCTTATCCCATTCGCTGTAGAATGCCATACATGTTGCGATGCACCCAGAGATGAGATTGCAACAGGTTATGGTGTTAGGAATATGTTTTTTGATGCTCATAATGTAGAATTCGTAAAATGTAACTGTATTACTTCAATACCGCCAATACGGTTTGGTCGCCAGTGGTAGGCTGATCCATGCGGACACGCACCTCTGTACCTATTGGCAGATAGACATCCACACGCGATCCGAGCTTGATGAAGCCTAAGTGCTCGTCGATGTTACATTCCTCTTCAGCCTTTGCATAGGTAACTATGCGACGGGCCATAGCACCGGCAATCTGTCTGACCAGCACATCCTCACCTTCTGGAGTGGTAATCATGATGTCTGCATGCTCGTTTTCCTCACTGGCTTTGGGCAACCAAGCCTTGTGATAATTTCCATTGTGATGACTCACAAACTTCACCTTACCGTCAACGGGAAACCAGTTGGCATGCACATTGAGCGGACTCATAAAGATGCTGATGAGCAAACGCTTATCGTGGAAATAGACATTCTCATCCACTTCCTCAATTACAACGATCTTTCCATCGGCAGGTGCCACGACCATCTTGTGGGTATCTCCATTGAAATAACGGATAGGACAGCGATAGAAATTGAGCGCCAGCATCCATGCCGTGCCCAAACCAAGTATGCTAATCCAAAAAGGAATCTTCGTATCGAAGGCAAACCACAATCCGATAGCCAAAACAATGATAAGTATCATGCTAATGGCCAATTCGCTTGTACCTTCACGGTGTATTCTAATTTTCTTAAGTTTCTTTAGTCTTTTTCCCATACGTAGTGGTACGATTGTTTTATTCCATCTGCAAAGGTACGCTATTTTTATCTATTTCACAAATTTTTTATTCCATTCTTTTGGAGTTCTCACCTTTTAGGCGTAACTTTACACCACATTTATCAAACAATAAACAATAGATATGCAAGATTTCATACATTTACACGTCCACACCTATTACTCTATTCTCGACGGTCAGTCGAGCATTAAGAAACTGGTGGATAAAGCCGTTGGGAACGGCATGCGCGGCATGGCCATCACCGACCACGGCGACATGTTTGGCATCAAGGAATTCCACGATTATGTGGGCGGTGTCAACAAGGGACGTAAGAAGGAAGGTCTCGAGCCTTTCAAGCCCATATTCGGATGTGAGATGTATGTGGCTCGCCGTGGTAGCAAGGAGAATCGCCAAGGCAAGGAAGACATGGGCGGTTACCACCTCATTGTGCTCGCTAAGAATTATAAAGGTTATAAGAATCTGATCAAACTGGTGAGCAATTCCTGGATCGATGGTTTCTATATGCGCCCTCGTACCGACCGTGCCGACTTGGAGAAATACCACGAAGGACTCATCATCTGCTCGGCATGTATTGCCGGCGAAGTGCCCAAAAAGATTCTTGACGGTGATATGGCTGGTGCACGCGAAGCTTTGGAATGGTATCACCGCGTGTTTGGCGACGACTATTATCTTGAACTGCAGCGCCATGAGGTGCGCGATCCCCACCAGCGTGCCAACCGCGAAACCTTCCCTTTGCAGCAACAAGCCAACAAGGTATTGATAGAACTGGCACACGAATACGGCATCAAGCTCGTCTGTTCAAACGATGCCCACTTTGTGGATCAAGAGAATGCCGAGGCCCACGACCACTTGCTCTGCCTCTCTACGGGTAAGGATTTGGACGACCCTACACGTATGCTCTACTCCAAACAGGAGTGGTTTAAGACCCGCGAAGAGATGAACGAGGTGTTTGCCGACATTCCCGAAGCCCTCTCGAACACAACCGAAATACTCGATAAGGTTGAGATCTACAGTCTCGACCACGACCCTATCATGCCTTTCTTCCCCATCCCCGAATCGTTTGGTACCGAAGAAGAATGGCGCCAGAAATACACCGAACAACAACTCTACGACGAGTTTACCACCGACGAGAATGGTGAAAACCCTCTCTCGCCAGAGGAAGGAGAGAAGAAAATCAAGAAACTTGGCGGTTACGACAAAATATACCGTATCAAGTATGAAGCCGACTATCTGGCAAAACTCGCCTATGAGGGTGCCCGCAACCGCTATGGCGACCCTATCCCCGACGAGGTGCACGACCGTGTAAAGTTTGAACTGCACATCATGAAGACGATGGGTTTCCCCGGCTACTTCCTCATTGTGCAAGACTTCATCAACTCTGCACGCGATGAACTCGGTGTAATGGTAGGCCCCGGACGTGGCTCTGCTGCCGGTTCTGTGGTAGCCTACTGTCTGGGAATTACAAAGATTGACCCGTTGAAATACGACCTGCTGTTTGAGCGTTTCCTCAATCCCGACCGTATCTCACTTCCTGATATCGATACCGACTTCGACGATGACGGACGTGGTAAAGTGCTGAAATGGGTGGAAGATAAATACGGTCATGAGAACTGTGCGCATATTATTACTTATGCGTCGATGGCAACCAAAAACTCGCTGAAGGACGTGGCTCGTGTGGAAAAGCTGCCCCTTGCCGAAGCCAATGCCCTCTGTAAAGCCATTCCCGACAAGTTGCCCGATGGCAAAAAGATGAACCTCACCAATGCCATAGCCTGCGTGCCGGAGCTGCGCGATGCCGAGGTATCGACCGATTCGAAGATGGCAAACACTATCAAATATGCGAAGATGTTGGAGGGAACGGTGCGCGGTACGGGCATCCATGCCTGCGGATTCATCATCTGTCGAGACCCCATCAGCGACTGGGTGCCGGTATCTACTGCCGACGACCCCGATTTCAAGGGTGAGAAAACCAACTGCACCCAATACGATGGTCACGTCATTGAATCGACCGGACTGATCAAGATGGACTTCCTTGGACTGAAGACACTGTCGGAGTTGAAGGAGGCCTGTGCCATTATCAAGCAGACCCGTGGCATAGAAGTGGATCTCGATACCATCCCGATAGACGATGCCAAGACCTACGAACTCTATCAGCAAGGACGCACCATCGGTACCTTCCAGTTTGAATCGGCAGGTATGCAGAAGTATCTTCGCGAGCTCCACCCTACCGTTTTCGAAGACCTTATCGCCATGAACGCCCTCTACCGACCGGGTCCAATGGACTATATCCCATCGTTTATCGCGCGTAAAAACGGCAAAGAGGAAATCTCCTACGATATTCCCTGCATGGAGAAATATCTGAAAGACACCTACGGCATCACCGTTTATCAAGAGCAGGTGATGTTGTTGTCACGTCAGTTGGCAGACTTCACCCGTGGTGAGAGTGATGCGCTGCGTAAGGCGATGGGTAAGAAGAAAAAGGACATCGTTGATGCGATGAAGCCTAAATTCATCGAAGGCGGCAAGAAAAACGGGCACGATCCTAAGGTATTGGAGAAGATATGGGCAGACTGGGAGAAGTTTGCATCCTATGCGTTCAACAAGTCACATGCGGCATGTTACTCATGGGTGGCATTCCAGACAGCCTATATGAAAGCCAACTACCCTGCCGAGTTTATGGCAGCCATCATGAGCCGACGTCGCGATCAGATTACAGAAATCACCAAACTGATGGATGAATGTAAGGCCATGGGCATTGCAACACTGGGTCCCGATGTGAACGAGAGCTATCAGAAGTTTGGTGTGAACAAGAAAGGAGAGATACGTTTCGGTCTCGCAGCCATTAAAGGCGTGGGCGACCCTGCCGCCATAGCCATCATTACCGAGCGCGAGAAAAACGGTCTTTACAAGGACATCTTCGACTTTGTGCAGCGTGTAAGCCTCAGCGCTGTCAACCGCAAGACGATAGAAAGTCTTGCGCTGAGCGGTGGCTTCGACGGTTTCCGTATTCCGCGCGAAAATTTCTTCGCAAAGAACAACAAGGGCGAATCGTTTCTCGACACCCTTGTGCGCTACGGACAGATGTATCAGGCCGAGCAGCAAGAGGCGCGCAACTCACTCTTTGGTGGTGAAAATGCTGTGGAGATAGCCACACCGCCCATTCCCAAAGGCGAACAGTGGAGCAACATTATGCGACTAAACAAGGAGCGCGATCTGGTGGGCATCTATCTTTCTGCCCATCCGCTCGATGAATATAAAGTGGTGATTGACGCACTTTGCAACACCAAATGTGCCGAACTGGCAGACATCAATGCATTGGCAGACCGCGAAACAGTGGTGCTGGGCGGTATTGTCACCAATGTAGAACAGAAGTTTACCAAGCGTGGCGACCCCTGCGGCTTTGTCACCATCGAGGATTTTGAAGGTTCTGGGCGTCTCGCACTATTCGGCGAAAGCTGGGGACAGATGCGCGGCATGTTTGAAGTGGGAGCCACGGTCTATGTGACCGGCAAGGTGGTTTCGCGCTACTCTCAGTATGGCAATAAAGATGACAACGGCCCTAAAGACCTGCGCGTCTCCTCGGTAGAATACATGCAGAGTGTCAAGGACAAAGCCATTGAGCGCATCACCATCTCTATCGACGTATCGCAACTCGACTCACAGATAGTGACCGAACTGGGCGAACTGGCTCACGAGAGTCCTGGCAAGACCCAGCTGTTTTTCCAATTTGTGGATCAGAGCAAACGCCGCCGCATACTGTTGCGCAGCCAATCGACCGCTATTGATGTGAAACCCGCATTGCTCAACTATATAGAGCAATCGTCTGCCCTGTCGTATAAGATTAACTAAACGGGGAAAATGGCACGATGTTTGCCTTTTAACCCATGAGTGTATAAATACCTATAGTATTAATTAACAAACTTACAATTATGGAATTGAATGTCACAAACGAAAACTTTGCAGAGCTGAAAAACAGCGATCTGCCCCTTGTAGTAGATTTCTGGGCCACATGGTGTGGCCCCTGCCGCATGATAGCTCCTATAGTAGAAGAGTTGGCAAAAGAATATGAAGGTCGCGTCAATGTGGCTAAGTGTGATATTGAGGAGTGTGAAGATATTGCCGCCGAACTGGGCATTCGCAACATCCCCACCCTGCTGTTCATCAAAGGCGGACAGGTTGTTGACAAGTTGGTAGGTGCCCAATCCAAGACTAAGTTGCAGGAGAAGATTGAAAATCTGCTGTAGTACCAATACCCTGACAACAATGACAAGCATTGAAGAAGAGCTTCTCATGGACGAAGAGAACGATGCCCGTGAGGCGGAATATATTCTCCACACCTTGTCCAGCGAGCTTCAAGACCGATACACCACCGATGATATCCGTACTATGATGGATCTCATCGTGGAGTATTACTACGACAGCGGTATGCTGGAGTGTACCGATGCGGAAGTAGAGATAGACCTTCAGGATGTGGCAGACTATGTGGCCAAGCATGCCAAGGAGTACCACGAGAAGGATTATCCGGTAGAAGACGTGTTCTTTGTGGTGCAAGCCGATTTCGACTGGCAGGAACAAAACCTGTAGGAGCCACTCTCGGTTCTGCTACCGCCATACCAAGAACAGGAGGCAATCACGACCTGAAGTCGGTGATTGCCTCCTGTTATGATATGGTTGAGACGGATCAGAACGTCAGCAGACGACTACCGTCGGCTTGTTCTTCGATGGTGACGCGGACGGTATCATCGGGCAATACGTCTTCAATGAGTTCGGGCCACTCTATCAGACAAAGTGCCCCTGAGTAGAAATACTCTTCGTATCCCATGTCATAGACCTCTTCGAGTTTCTTAATGCGATAGAAATCGAAGTGATATACAGGTTGTTGTTCGCCGTCAGTATATTCGTTGACGATGGCAAAGGTGGGCGAAGTGATGACATCGTCACACCCCAGTTCTTCACAAAGTGCTTTGACAAATGTGGTTTTTCCTGCACCCATCTTGCCATAGAAGGCAAAGACACGCGAGCTACCGATATTCTCGATAAACTGTCGTGCGGCGCTGCGTATGGTGTCAAGACCGTTGATCGTGATTTCCATATCTTTATTGTTTTATCTGTTATCTGTTTTTTCCTTTCAGTGTGACCAGTGGGATGATCATCTCTTCCATAGAGATGCCGCCGTGCTGGAACGTGTTGCGATAGTAGGCAACATAGTAGTTGTAGTTGTTGGGATAGGCCAGGAAGGTGTTGCCCGTGGCAAACACATAACTGGTGCTTATATTTGGCGAGGGCAGAAAGACGCTCTTAGGGTCTTTGACGGTAAACACGTCGCGACTTTCACAAGCGAGGTTGCGTCCCAACTTATAGCGCAGATTGGTGTTGGTATTGCGATCGCCAATGATTTTCACCGGTGTATCGGTGCGAATGCTGCCGTGGTCGGTGGTCAGCACAACGCGACAGTCTGCCTGTGACAACCGATGGAGCAACTGGCTGATGGCGGAGTGGCGAAACCAAGAGAGCGTCAGCGAACGGTAGGCAGCCTCATCGTGAGCGAGTTCGCGCACCATCTTTGATTCAGTTCGGGCATGCGACAACATATCGATGAAATTGACCACCACAACATTGAGGCTGTTGCGTTGCAAGAGTTCGTCGGCTTCTGCCAAGAGTTGTTCGGCTTCATCGGTGGCGTTGATCTTATGATAGGAGAAGGTATCGCGACGACGCACGCGGTCGAGGAAAGCTTGTATGAGGTGTGGCTCATTGAGGTTTTTGCTCTCTTCGGCATCTTCTTCAGTCCACCAATCGGGATAGCGTTGCTTGATTTCGCTGGGCATCATTCCTGCAAAGAGGGCATTGCGAGCATATTGCGTGGCAGTGGGCAGAATGCTGCAACACAGTTGTTCGGTGATGTCGTAATCGGTCAGTTCGGTTTCGATAGCCTTCCACTGGTCGTAGCGGAAATTGTCGAACACCACGAGAAAAACTCTCTCACCCTGTTTGAGCATAGGCAATATGTGGTGTTGCATGACGTCGTGGTTCATCGTGAAATCGTGGTGTTGCATCCAATCGACATAGTTGCGCTTCACGAATTTGGCAAATCCGAGATTGGCTTCTGCCTTCTGCATGCGAAGCATGTCTGCCAGTGCTGGATCAGCCGAAACGAGCTTGAGTTCCCAATCTACGAGTTGTCGGTAGAGCACAGCCCAATCGTTCCAACAGCAACAATCCATCATTTGCATGGATAGTTGCTGAAAATGCTGCTGATAGGCAGTTTGCGTGGTTTCTGCCACCAGTTCTTTACGATGGATAAGTTTTTTGAGCGAGAGCAGAATCTGATTGGGGTTGACGGGTTTGATGAGGTAGTCGGCAATATTGCGGCCCACCGCTTCGTTCATGATATTCTCTTCTTCGCTCTTCGTCACCATGACTACGGGCACCGTGGGTTGTATCAGTTTGATGCGTTCGAGCGCTTGCAGTCCGGTAATACCGGGCATCATTTCATCGAGCAGAATCACATCGAACTGCTGTTGCTTACAGAGTTCTACGGCGTCGGTACCGTTGGTAGCGGTCACGACATCGTAGCCCTTTCTTTCCAGAAAGAGCAGATGAGGACGGAGCAGTTCCATCTCATCGTCAGCCCAAAGTATTCGTCCGTTGGTCATTGCTTATTATCAATATGTGTGCAAAATTAGTGTTTTTTTCTGAAATAACCTGCTTTCGCTACTGATAAATGCCATCTGCCTTGGTCATCGACCGCACATGGACTGCCCCAAAACGTCAGCTATCACTGATTAAAATAGCAGATAGAAAAGTAAAATCAATGAATTTGCTGAGGAAATTCAATGAATTTGGTCGGCAATTTCGATGAATTTGCTGAGGAAACTCCGAATTTCAGTCCGTATTTCTCACATGCCTTGGATAGTTCTCCAACGATATCGCCTTCTCCGTTTTTGTATGGAGTATTGCGGATACAATAGTCGGTGTGCTCTTTAGCGAAAGGCAGCATAGCAATAAACTCGTTGATAATCTCTGCCACACGCTCCAGATTCTCTGGAGTATTCTCATATATATTAAGGTACTGTTACCTTTTCTGTAATCAGATTGCCGCAGAAATCGCTTGCAGCAAGAGCCAAACAGTCCATTTCTGGATTCACACCCACGAAATAGCCAGCTGCCGGCATGAGGTCATAGACCATTGGTATGCGTCCGGCAGAGTTATCTTTCTTCCCTGCCTCTCTTACAAGCCCTGCCTTCATGAGTTCGTTGATGACGCATGTAGTAGTAGGAAGACTTACTCCGACCGCCTTCGACATCTCAGGTAGTGTAAAGGCACCTTGCGAGACAAATTTCTCCAATATACGCCCTTGAACTGAGGATTTCTTATTTATATTTTTAATATTTTTAATTATATCACAAAAACATAAATAATATTTTTTATTTGCAAAGATAGACTTTTTTAATATTCATAACTATCATTTTGTGGTTAATAAATCTTAAACCGATAAAAATTATCTGTTTTCATCCAAACTTTTCAGCAACAATTCACCCCACACCTTATTATATATAGAATACAAGCAAAGAAGCACAGACTTGTTTTTACACCAGCAAACGCATCATACGTTACACACCAACAATTTCTCCCAGCATACTCCCATGACCTTCTGCTAATAAATGAGACTTACTTGGGAGGCAGTTGGGACTTACTTTGGATTTGCACAAAAACACCTCTCACGCACAACCAACCACAACCCGAAGACATCCCGAAACCATCCCGAAGATAAAGAAAATCAATACACTTGTGAAAAACAAACCAAATTTTCACATGCAAATGACTAAAACCACAAACACTCAATCGAGCATCCACCATCCACAAGCCACTACAAACAGGCCCAGCACAAGCAAAAACGCAACGATTTCAAGCCATTAAGACCTCATCTCAGAAAAAAAATGATACGTTTTAGAAATATTAACCATAAAACGCTTGCATTATATGATAAAACTTGTAACTTTGTGAAATAAAATATTTTAGTTATCGCATAACTGTTAATAAATTAGTTTATAAATGAGTATTTAGCACCCATCAACGGTATTACTCAAGCAAAAACAATAAGGCAATTGAATTATGGAATACGGCGCAAAATCTTTAGTGATAGGCTTGGATTTGGGAGGAACCAATTCCGTGTTTGGTGTCGTCGATAGCAAAGGCGAGATTATAGCCACTACTTCTATCAAGACACAAGCTTACCCAAGTGTAGATCAGTATATCATGGAATCTGTAAAAGCTATCAAACAGATAGCCGAACAAGTCGGTGGTATGGAAAAGATCCGTGCCATGGGCATTGGTGCTCCATGCGGTAACTATTACAAAGGCACTATAGAACACGCAGCAAATCTGGTTTGGGCCAAAGGTATTGTACCATTAGCCAATATGTTTGTCAACGAATTAGGGATCCCCGTTGTAGTGACCAACGACGCCAAGGCTGCAGCCATGGGTGAGATGAAATATGGAGCGGCTGTTGGCATGAACAACTTTGTAGAACTGACATTAGGCACAGGCGTAGGTTCAGGAATTGTGGCCAACGGTCAACTCATCTACGGATTCGACGGATTTGCCGGAGAGTTGGGCCACATGATTGTTGAGCCAGACGGAAGACCCTGCGGCTGCGGCAGAAAAGGTTGCCTTGAAACCTATTGTTCTGCAACGGGAGTAGTACGCACAGCAATAGCCATGTTGGAAGAATCGTCAGAAACCACCTCTCTGAGAGATATTGCCACCGACAAGCTCACATCATATGAAGTATATAAAGCAGCAATGGCAGGAGACACCATGGCTCAAGAAGTATTCAAACAGACAGGAAGAAGAATCGGTATCGCATGCGCCAATATCGCAACATTCCTAAGTCCCGAAGCATTCATCTTCTTCGGAGGTCTTGCCCAGGCAGGCGAACTGTTGCTCCGTCCGATAGAAGAAGCGTATAACGAAAATGTCCTTTCATTATATAAAGGTAAGGCCAGATTCTTGATGAGCGGTCTTGATGGTGCTAATGCCGCCATTTTGGGTGCCTCAGCCATAGCATGGGACTTAAAATAAACGACTAACAGACCTCATCAGATATATAACAACAACAGAAAGTTATCCTCAAGCCATGAATTGAACTAAACATGTTTAGCAAAACTGTGACGAGAGTATAAAGACTAAAAAGACATCCTATTTAAAATTGATATTGACTATGAGGCTCAATCTTAGTTCACAGATCGTACTTAACAAAGTTCCAGTTGAATTCTACAAGCCAAAGACTACCGTAGAATACTCCGAAATCTCCAGAATGGAGAAGATTCATACCGACATCTTTGCCTCTATGGCAGAAGGTGCCAGTCATGTTGCCGACGGAATCGAAGCCGGCATCAAAGCAGCACAACATGAAGGAAAGTTTTATGTAATGGCATTGGGCACAGGTTCGTCGCTCAGCGCAGTCTATGAAGAACTTATCCGCCGTTATCAGACAAAGAGACTGAGTTTCCGCAATGTAGTCGTATTCAACGCCTATGAATACTATCCGCTCCAGAAGAACAGCTCTATCCGCAGCATCAACCAGTTGAAGGAGCATTTCCTCGACCATATAGATATTGAAGAACAAAATATCTTCACGCTCGACGGTTTTGTAGCGCAAGAGAGCGTACAGGATTGCTGCCGCCTTTACGAACAGCGCATCAAGTCGTTCGGTGGTTTAGACATTGCCCTTATCGGCATTGGCCGTTCAGGAAACATTGCAGCCAACGAACCAGGATCAAGCATCCAGTCGATGACCCGCATCATTCTGATAGGCAACATCTCACGTAAGGAAATGGAAGCAAGTGAGAAAACCAAGGAGACCATCCCTCCCTGCTCACTCACCATGGGTATTGCCACCCTGCTTTCTGCCAAGACCGTATATCTTACCGCTTGGGGTGAGGAAAAGGCAGAGATCATGCAGAAAGTAGTGGAAAACTCTTTCACCGACACACTTCCTGCGTCATTTCTACAGACTCACCCAGATGCTCATGTTGTTCTTGACTTAGGCGCAGCATGCCAACTTACCCGCATCGTACACCCCTGGCTGGTCACATCTTGCCAATGGACAGACAAGATGATCCGTTCTGCCTTGGTTTGGCTCTGCCAGAAAATCGGCAAATCCATATTGAAACTGACCAATAAAGACTATAACGAGAACGGATTGAGCGAGCTCTTGGCCCTATACGGTTCAGCCTATAACGCCAATATCAAGATTTTCAACGATCTGCAGCATACTATCACAGGCTGGCCAGGCGGTAAGCCCAATGCCGACGACACCTATCGTCCAGAGCGCTCTACCCCATACCCCAAGCGCGTCATCGTATTCTCCCCACACCCCGATGACGACGTGATTTCTATGGGCGGCACCATTCGTCGATTGGTACAACAGAATCACGACGTACACGTGGCCTACGAAACTTCGGGAAATATTGCTGTTGGCGACGAGGAAGTTACACGATTCATGCACTTCATCAACGGCTTCAACCAGCTCTTCACCGACTCTAAGGATAGTGTCATCTCTACCAAATACAAAGAAATCAAGTCGTTCTTTGCCAACAAGAAAGAAAGTGACTTCGACACTAAAGACGTGCTGACCATCAAGGGATTGATACGTCGCGGTGAAGCTCGTACCGCATGCACCTACAATCAAATACCCCTCGACCACGTACACTTCCTTGATTTGCCTTTCTACGAAAGCGGTAAGATAGAGAAGTTGCCTATGACCGAAAAGGACGTAGAAATCGTAAGAGCACTATTGCAGAAGGTAAAGCCTCATCAGATTTATGTGGCAGGCGACCTTGCCGATCCTCATGGCACACACAAGAAATGTACCGATGCGGTACTCGCAGCCATTGATCTTGAGAAGGAAGCAGGTGCTGAGTGGTTGAAAGACTGCCGTATCTGGATGTACCGTGGCGCATGGGCAGAATGGGAAATAGAGAATATCGAGATGTGCGTTCCACTTAGTCCAGAGGAATTGAGAGCAAAGCGCAACTCTATTCTCAAGCACCAATCCCAAATGGAGAGTGCACCATTCTTAGGTAACGATGAACGCCTGTTCTGGCAGAGAGCCGAAGACCGCAACCGCGCTACCGCAAAGCTCTATGACCATTTAGGACTGGCTTGCTATGAGGCTATGGAAGCCTTCGTAGAATACAAACCGCTATAAGATAAAACAACTAACAATACTATTCATGAACATGAAAAAGATTCATCAGATATTTTGTTCGTTGGCAGTTTGCGCTATAATGCTGGGTGGTAACACCACTCCAGCATGCGCTGGCGATGTCAATATCATCCCTGTTCCTGTCAAGACGCAGGTCATGAAAGGGGAATTTGTGTTACCACAAACAGTAACCATCTCCTATCAAACACCCGAAGGCAGAAACATAGCCCAATATCTTGCCGACAAGCTAAAAGCCTCAACAGGATATGCCGTAAGTCTTGGCGAGAAGAAGGGACATATCTCCATACAAATCACTCCCTCCTTGAAGATGACAGACGAAGGCTACCGCCTCACGGTCACTTCCAAAGGTGTGGTTATCAAGGCGAAGACTGGCAAAGGTGCTTTCTACGGCATGCAGAGCTTTATGCAACTGTTACCCGCACAGATAGAAAGTCCCGTTATGGTAAGCGGAGTGAAGTGGGCCGCACAATGTTGCGACATCACAGACGCCCCACGTTTCGGCTATCGCGGTTTCCACCTCGACCCATGCCGCCATTTCATCACGGTGGAGAATGTGAAGAAACAGTTGGATCTGATGTCCATGTTCAAGGTAAACACGATGCACTTCCACCTCACCGAGGACCAAGGCTGGCGCATAGAAATCAAGAAATATCCTAAACTGACCTCTGTTGGCAGTCTGCGCACCGAAGGCGACGTAAAGGCAAGTACGATGAACGACAGCTCTGTGGCATTGGCCAAAGGGTTACACCCCATCAAGGTCGTCTTCTTGGCAAATATCATTGGAGGATGGCCTTCATGGTGGAGCAGTACCGCTATTGAAATGCGTAAAGACAACGAAAAGGAGTTTACCGCTGTTGGTGGCTCTCAACTATTCAGATAATTTAAAACAATAATTATAGATCTATGAATTTCAGAAGAATTGTAAAAGTATCGATTTGCCTCGCCATGCTTTCTGTAAGTACTGGCCTATGGGCTCAGAATGAGTCACGCTGGCAAAATGTGGACATCAATCAGCAAAACCGCGAACCGCGTCGTGCATCTTTCTTTGCATACGAGTCGCAGGACAAGGCTCAAGGCTTTGACAAAAAGAAGTCTGCCAACTATCTTTCGATGGAGGGCATGTGGAAATTCAATTTTGTAAAGGACCACAACAAGCGTCCCGCAAAATTCTTTGCAGTCAACTATGACGATTCAAAGTGGAAAGACTTCCCCGTTCCCGGACTTTTCGAACTGAACGGTTACGGTGATGCCACCTATAAAAACGTGGGCTATGCGTGGGCAACTCAGTTTGACCCTAATCCACCTTATATCAGCGAGACCAACAACTATACCGGTTCTTACCGTCGCACATTCGACCTTCCCACGGATTGGAAAGGCAAAGACGTATATTTCCACGTAGGTTCTGCTACAAGCAACCTGACTCTTTGGGTCAACGGTAAGTATGTAGGCTATAGCGAAGACAGCAAGGTTGCTGCTGAATTCAACATCTCCAAATATCTCAAACCTGGCAAAAACCTGATTGCCATGCAGGTGATGCGCTGGTGTGACGGTTCCTATTTCGAGGACCAAGACTTCTGGCGCTTTACAGGTATCGCACGCGAAGTTTATCTCTATGCACGTCCCAAACTGCATGCTGCCGACATCCGCTTGGATGCTGGACTGGAAAACAACTATCGCGACGGTGTGTTGAACTATAACGTTTCGCTGAAGGGCGGTAAGACCGATGTTGCGATTGCCTTGTTTGACAAGGATGGCAAACAGATTGCCGAGGCCTCTGGAGCGCAGGGTACGATCAAAGTGCCTAACGTAAAGGCATGGACTGCCGAGACTCCCAACCTCTACAAAGCATTTATTACGCTGAAAAACAAGCAGGGCATATTGGAAGTGATTCCACAGAAGATCGGTTTCCGCAACGTGGAAATCAAGAATGCACAATTGCTGATCAACGGACAGCCTATCCTCATCAAGGGTGCCAACCGTCATGAAGTAGATCCAGACGGTGGTTATCTGGTTAGCGTAGAGCGCATGATTCAGGACATCAAGATTATGAAGCGACTGAACATCAATGCTGTTCGCACCTGCCACTACCCAGACGACCCACGTTGGTACGACCTTTGCGATGAATACGGATTGTATATCACTGCCGAGGCAAATCTCGAAACACACGGTATGGGCTACGGCGAGAAGTCGCTTGCTAAATTCCCAGAATACCTCCTGCCCCACATTGAGCGCAACGAAGGCAATGTGAAAAGCTTCATCAACCATCCTTCTATCATCGTATGGAGCTTGGGTAATGAGGGTGGCTATGGTATCAACTTTGAAAAAACCTATGATTGGGTGAAGGCACAAGACACCACACGCCCCGTACAGTATGAGCGTGGCGGATACGACAGCAAGACTGACATCCATTGTCCTATGTATGTTGACTATAAAGGAAGCGAGAAGTATTGCCAAAGCGATGGCACAAAGCCCTACATCCAGTGTGAATATGCCCATGCCATGGGTAACTCAGAGGGAGGTTTCAAGGAGTATTGGGATCTCATCCGCAAGTATCCAAAATACCAAGGTGGTTACATCTGGGACTTTGTAGATCAGGGTCTGCGCGACAAGAGCCCCATCACCGGTAAGGAAATCTTCACCTATGGTGGCGACTACGGTCGCTATCCTGCCAGCGACTACAACTTCAACTGCAATGGCATCATTGCTCCCGACCGTCGTTTGAATCCTCACGCTTATGAGATTCAGTATTATCATCAGAACATCTGGATTAACGATTTCGATGCTGTAAACGGTGCATTCAAGGTGTATAATGAGAATTTCTTCAAGACCACCGATAACCAGAATCTGACTGCCACCGTCTATGCCAACGGTCAGAAGCTCACCGTTGTTGAGATTCCAGAGGCAAAGGGTATCGCTCCTCAGACCACCAAATTGATCAAGAGCGACGCTTTGAAATATGCTATTGGTGAGGCTGAATCGAAACATGCCAAAGAGGAAATCACCGTCAACTTCGCATTTGCCAGCGACGGCACAGAAGCTCTGGTTGATAAAGGCCAAGTGACTTCACGCCAGCAATTCATTGTCAGCGAGTATCAGTTCGACAAGCTGGAGGCTCCTGAAATGGCCGAAGCACCTGCCAAAAACGGCAAGATGCAAGCTGCAAGCAACATTGAGGTGGAAGAAACCAACGCCTATGTGAAGGTGACTGCCAACAGAATGACTGTCACAGTTGGCAAGGCTACTGGTATGATTGACTATCTCGATGTGGATGGCGAACCCATGCTGAAGTTCCGCGAAAGCATGAAGCCTGAGTTCTGGCGTGCACCTACCGACAACGACTTTGGCGCATCTCTGCAGAAAGAGTTGCGCGTTTGGAGAAATCCACAGATGAAGTTGACCTCATTCAACAAGTCTGTCGGCACCGACAACGTGGTGCTTACCGCCCAGTTTGACATGCCTGAAGTGAAGGCACAGCTGATGCTTACCTATCGCATCAATACCGCCGGCGAGGTGATCGTCACCGAGAAGATGACCACCGACAAGGAGGCTAAGGTAGCCGATCTGTTCAGATATGGTATGCAGTTACAGATGCCCGAAACATTCTCTAAGCTGGAATACTACGGCAGAGGTCCCGAAGAAAACTATATCGACCGCCACTCTTCAGCCTTTATCGGCAAATATGAGGCTAACGTGAAGGATGAGTATTATCCATACGTTCGTCCACAAGAGAGCGGTAACCATACCGACATTCGCTATTTCTCTATCTTCAATCCCGCTACTGGCAAGGGACTGACCTTCGAAAGCAACGCCCCCATGGAGTGCAGCGCCATTCCATACCTGGTAGAAGATTTGGATTCTGGCATCAAGAAAGAGCATGCTTGGGGACAACATAGTGGCGACTTGGTAGAAAAAGGACTTGTTCAGCTTCACATCCAGCAACGCCAATATGGTTTGGGATGCATTAACAGTTGGGGAGCAAAACCAATGGAGAAATATCGTCTCCACTATGCAGACCGTGAATTTACCTTTAAAGTAAAAGCTAAATAGGAAACACATTTGGCATAAAACAGGACATTAGTATTGGAATTTTAGGTTTATTTTTAGGGTAAAACCGCTTGACCCATCCGCTAAGGACCAGTCAAGCGGTTCTTCTTTTTCCATTGTTATCTTTCTACGTATCCTATTTCTTCCGAATCATGATTTGCCTTGTTGCTATTTGACAATAAAACTAATAAATTTCCAGTACAATACGCTGAAGGAGACACACTATCATTTCTGTTTCCATAAGGGCATACAGCTCCGAATATCACATTTTGGCAATTCTCTGTATTACAAAGCGTTATTGTCACATTCAACGATTCATATTCGGGTTTACCAAGCACCTTTCAAGCATCTTTCAAACACCCAACAATCGTGAGGCATACGTCCACACGTTGTAAACGAATATTATTTTCAGGTTTTTTCAAACCGCTGACAAAAGTATTATCCAACGTTTGATAAAAGTATTATCCAACGTTTGATAAAAGTATTATCCAACGTTTGATAAAAGTATTATCCAACGTTTGATAAGAGTGTTGTCAAACGTTAGACAAGAGCCTTTTCAACGTTAGAAACAAGTGTTGTCAGCTATTGGAAAAGGGTATTATCAAATATTGGGAGCAAGTATTTTATGATATTGGGAAGGGGTGTTATCAAGCGTCAACAACTTCATTTCATGCATCGGTTTCTATCGGGTTTGTAGTTTTGGAATGTTGTCAACAAATAATTTTGGGTGGTCGATGGGTGGTCGAAATCGCCAATACAACACCATCGACCACCCGCCTAAAAACATTGTGCCTCAACATTTTATACCACACCGGTGGTCGAGTGGTCGATTTTTTGCAACATCGCGTGCGCATGCGCGTGAGAGGAATGCACCAAAGCCAACTGATATTTCATTTGGTTATATAATGACTTCAGGCATCTTCGTGTGTTGCAAAATCATTTTCAATTAATGCTTTTGCTGCGTATCCGGCTTTTGTTTGCACGTACCGTATTATAAGAAATGCCCATCGTCTTTGCCACACTTTCATCATTATAGCCAAGACGATAAAGGGTTTCAAAGAACTGGAGCTTTACCGAGAGGCGGTTATAATCAGTTTCGAGATGCAACACAAAGTCTGGATCCTGACTACGATAGTACTCCATAAAATTTTGGAAATCTTTCTTGTCCCACATCACCACGGTATCGCCACGTTTGATATGTTCGTAACAACGGCGTCCGTCAACCATTATCTGGCTGTGCTTATGATGGAGATCGGAAATATTTCGAGTCAGTCTCTTTACTTCTTTCTTCGATTTGATTTCATTCTTTGCCATGACCGTCGCCCGCTCATGCATCTTTTTCATATGCCATTTGCTACGTCGGACTATGACAAAAGAGAGCAACGAAACGGAGATAAGTCCCATCGTTACGGCAATAATGATAAAGAGCAAACGTATCTGTTCATCTACCGAATTCATCAGAGCAAGGTCATTGTCTGCCTTATACTCGGCAGCTTCCGCAAGCGAATGTCTCGACAATTTAGTCAAACTATCATTCAAGGTGATGATCTTAGAAGCCAATTGGTCGGCCAATACCATATTGTTGTCTTGCTGTGCATACTGTCGCAAGGCTTTTTGTATCGTCACTTGCTGTTGCAGGGTGGCATTGTTCTGTGCCTGATGCCATTCTGCCACAGCCTGTTGGGTGTAACCTTGCCTCTCATAGAGTTGTGCCAGAAGAATACGACAACGGGGACTGGATTTGATTTGCAAAGCTCGCCGATAACATTGCACAGCCTGGTCGGGCTTTCCTTCAGAGAGCATTCCCTGCGTGGTCCATAGCAAGGCACGATGCTCATCATCCATTATTTTCTGCTTAGTTTGCGCTCTTTTCTGATAGTATGCAGCACTATCGTTCTTGTGAAGCACAGCATAATTGGCTGCCATACGAGTAAATGTGTGCGCCACCCATTGTGGATTATTCACCTGTTGAGTAAGCATAAGCCGGCTATAATCGTAGGTCAACGAGGTTTTACTATTATCGTTTTCGAAGTGGAAAAGGCTTAATGCAGTCAGTATGCGATATTTCAATCTGTCATCACCAGTATGTCTTGCAAAGTCTTCTGCTATCCTTTCATCACATATAGCATTAAACACATATCCTTTATTATACTGTGCCAAAGCCTCATAATGGTAGGCATAAGCCATAAGACGCTCGTTGGACAACAACAATGTCATTCGGTCACTCAATTGTCTATCATCACATCCTCGTCCTGTTTCGACAGCAGCCGCCACCGTCAACAGTTCATAATATGCAGAGTCTTGGCTACGTTGTATATCACCGATTTTCATCGTAGAAAGCATTGCAACGGCAGAGTCTGTCATACCTTCATCCAATAGGCAATCGACAGCCACAAGTTGTCGATGTTCACTACTCAGACAGCCAACAAGGGTGCCAAACAATGTCAATATACATAGTAACAATTTCATTTATGCTTGCCTATTGTTATTGTTATTTCGGCATCAAAGTTAAGCTTTTTCCGTTAAAATCACAAGGGAATATTACTTCTACATGTTGCAATTTTCGCATATAGTCTTTTCTATTATTCGCTGCAACCACCTCATATTCTGACTTTTACAAACAGATAGCAGATGCAACATTTGATATATTAATATATGTTAAATGCTTTTTCGCTAAAAAAAACACTTATAATTTTGCCACAGCAAGAACATTATTATCGCTTATTTACAAATAAATGATGTACACATCAATAATAATTAACTTAAAACAATAAAAAGAAAATGAAAAAAACATGCTTAATTATGTTAGCAACAATGATAGGTATCATTTTTGCGTGCAAACCTTTTGCAGAGAACATCTCACAGTTTGATCAAAACAAGGTATATCAAAAAGAGCTCAAGTCATTTTATGAAAAACAATGTTCATTATGGAACAAATTCAACACCAAATCCTTCACTAGGACAGGAGACTTAAATAGTGTCATTGGTTATGACGAATTTGAAAATGACGAACTGTTCCAGCAAATCAAAATTGATTTGATAGCATTTTGTAAGGAACACCAAGATATTTTGAACTATAATTTAGAAGAGGAACAACAATATCAGAATATTAACGAACTTACAATTGATGAACGTAATTCTTTATTAAATCAAAGTGCCTCACACGAGTTTTGTCATACTATTCAAAATATAGAAAATAGTGACTATTCAGTTATTGATATTGAGAGCATACTAGCCAATCCGTCGTTAAGCCCTAAAGAGCAATTATGTTTGATTTATATGTCTGCTGTCATTAATAGTAGTACTGACAAGGATATTTTATCTTTTAATTCTAGCAAGGATTGTTTAGGAGTTTTTAATAAAGGTAGAAGGGTTTGTTTAAGAGATTATCTCGTAGGTTGTGCACTGTCATTTTTTGGCACTCCATTCTTGGCTACACTTCAAATTGCATACTCTACATATCAATATATTGAATGTGATAAGACAGGAAAGGCCTTATACAAAGCATGCACCCATAGTTATAGCAATCAAGAAACAGATAGCATAAAAAAAACAGAAAACTAAATCATATAACTAACAGGTTATAATATGAAAATAAATCATTTATCAAAACGGGCGGTATGGTCGTATTTCCTTATATGTTGGATGCTCTTAGGGGTATTGGTAACATCCCACAATATCGACGATAAAGTATTCATCTATACGCTCAATATAGTGTCCGCCCTATTTTTCATCGTGTTCTGCATGTATCTTATGAGCGATATTAAAGAAAAGAAATCATGGTATATATCGGCACTATACTGCATTGCGATGATCCTTGCCTACATCGTAGCAAAGGGGTGGATACGATATTATTGAGCAAATTACAGGATTGGAGCGCTATAAACTACAGACTAAAACTGGAGATTATATCGCTCCTCCCTACCGATAGAAGTCATCGTCGAAATCGATGACGATGGGTTGGTCGGGAGAAGAGGACGGCATGGGAAGCTGATCTTCATCGGCATCATCATCGGTTTCACGGTCGGCAGACTGCTCAACGATTGTTTCGGGACTGTTGAGCAACGGATGGGAATCGGTCTTGACGGGAGCAAGCGTTTCTTGGAAGAAACGGTCGTAGTCGTCGTAACTATACTGTGTGCCGAGCAACGGCAGGTTGTCTTCACTAATGATGATGCGACGACATCCCTTCAACCGAACTGTCATCTGTGGGGTTTCATAAAGATGGCGGGCATACTGCAAAGCCTCATCGTAGGAACGGAAACCGCTAACGGTGAGTCGATGAACGGGATCCTCACTATTGACAGCAATCTCGAAATTGCGCACCAAATAGGAGGTAAAATTATAACGTGCCAATTCATAGAGCAGTTGGTTTTGGTTCACACTATCGGGATGGAACGCTAAAACAAAAGCAAAACGCACATCGCGACGAAGGCTGAGCGTATCAACGACCGTACTGTCTGAAGATTCTGCCAAGGCATGTTGTCGCCAGATATCGTCCTTGGGGCGCATGGCACCCTGTGGTCGGCGGCCCTGCTGAAGTCCACGGAGAATGTGACCAGCCATTGGGCCGACCTCACTATCAGGATAATCCTCTACTACTCGTTTCAGTTGTTGCGCCGACTTATCTACCCTACCCTCGTTGAGCAGGCTCAAAGCTTCTACGAACAAGAACTTGGAACGATGGGCACCATGGGAGAAACGCTGGGCAGAGAGTTGCACATTGGCTGCCACTTCTTGGTAACGTTCCTGACAGAAAGCCTCATAAGTAGCAGCATAGAGCGAGTCTTCTAAATGTTGACCGAAACGCTGGTTGTCGGCATAATAAGGATTGGAGAGCAGTTGGGTCCACTCGCTTTGCGGATACTGACATTGTAATCGCACAAGAGCAGAATCGGCATCAGCCATCCGTCCCTCACGTGCATTCATCAGATAGAGATGATACCATGCCAAATCGTTGAGTGAATCGGTGGGCCATCGATCTACAAGATAGGTAAACATGCGACGGGCCAAGGCGAGATTTTCCACCTTATCTTTCATGATGACCGCAGCAGGCAATAGTGCTTCGCGCATCTTGCGATCGCTCTCAGCTTTTTGTTCGGCGGTGAAAGGCAGCTGTGCCAAATGGTATTCGCGAGTAAAAGGATTGAGCTGGGTGGTATCGCTCTCGGTATCTGTTGCAGAAACTGTCGTTTTTGCAGAATCGGCATCAACCTCTGTTTCATGATCAGCCTCACCATTCAACGATGGTACGACGGAACGATTACTGCGTTGCCAATCGTCTTCGTTGGGGCGTTTGCCCCAAAGTTGTTCAAAACGAATGCGACCTTGACTGACAAGTTGCGGATTGTAGAAATACCAAGTGGAGGCTTTTGTATCATTACCGACAGCCGACATACCATTATTTTTGGGGTTTTGCGTCTCCCATTGACTTTGCATTTCGGCATCCTGCTGTGCGCGTTTGGCCTCTCGTTCGGCATTTTTCAATTCCGCTATATGGCGGTCTATCACCTTGAGGCGATCTGCTTCAGGCATGGCAACCAAGCGTTGCAACGAGTCTTCCAGATGGACAGCATCGGTCAGGGGAACCAACTGGTCAAGAATTTCCGACCTGCGATTCACTTCCTTATAGTATGGGAGGTCGGTATCGATAAGTCCCACAGCCTCACTATAGCATCGGCGTGCATCGGCATAGGCTTCACGCTGCCAATAGAGTTGCGCCAATTGGAGGAGTAAAGCTCCCTTCTCGGTGCCATTTCTGGTAGATCGACGTGCACCTTCTTCGTATGATGCAATGGCTTGCAACGTATCGCGCTGGGCTAAACGAATATTGCCGATGGCATAATGGATTTGGTCGAGATAGTCTTTATTATTGTCTGACGCAGCCATTCGTTGCAACTTACGTATCATACCCTTAGCATCGGCAGAGGCCATCACCTCGGTTTGTGAGATGCGTGCATTAAACTCCAATTCGTAAGGCGGTTGCAGACGAACCACATGGCGATAAGCCTCGAATGCCTGTTGGGAATGACCTTGATGTTGTTCAATCTGTCCCACAATATACCAGAGACGGGCTTTGCGTTGGCGGCGACGCTCATGACGTATGCAACGCATGAGATAACGCGTGGCATCGGCATATTGTCCGGTGCGAAGATAATGGTCGGCAAGGGTAAAATCCCAATCTGCCACAGCCTGACGGGGTATGCTGTCGCGGCGCTGATTGGTGATGAGATCTTCGGTTTCGTAGCGCCATCCCATCTCCGCATAGCATTTGGCTTGCCATGCCCGAGCACGGGCAAGGATGATGGGTTGCGTTTTGTATAACCGTGCCATATAACCAAAGGTGGCAGCAGACTCTTCAAAATTTCCTGCATGAAACTGTGCTTTGCCCAAAAGAAGCCAAGCACGCCAGAGAAACGGATTGTATTCATGGCGATTGAGCCACTCTATATCGGCTTTAGTCTTGCGTCGTTGCTTGTTCCATTCGGGGCGCCGCTTGATGCTATGACGGCGAATGGCTTTCTCCGACTTCTCTATCGTACAGTCAAAATGACTTGTTCCGATACTGCGGCTCTGCTTGTTGCCCACCGCATAGATTGGCAACAACTGGGTATAGTCGTCTCGATTGCCGCGTTCCTGTTCGTCGCATCCTTCGATAAAGGCTTGCGATGCATTGAAATAGGTATTGTAGCGAGCATTGAACGCATGCCACATTCGTGTCTGACTGTTATTTCGCTGTGTAGAACACGAGGCGGCAACGAGTATGGCGAGCAGCAGTATGATGGGAGTAAGTGGCAGACGATCTGTGGCCGAAGGCCTATCGTCTGACGCGTCATCTGTATCCTCGTCTGACTCGTCGCTATGAACATCGGTCACGCAATTGCCGTCATCGCCATCATCTCCATCGGTATCAGCAGATGCAGCGACACGTGCTTTTTCCTCTTTTCGCCGACGAGACTCCTCCATCATACAGGCTATCTTACACGAACCGTCATCGTGGCTTGTGCAGGAAGCGCAGTCGTGATCGCCACGTACCACGGGGCTATCGCTGTCGCCAATAGACAGCAAGGCCGCCAAAAGGCCGAGGGCTCCGATGGCAATGAGGGCGAAGAGGAGAAAGTTCATAGCATATAGCGATTAAGAATTATCGTTGTTGGATTTGGAAACCACAATGGCGAAGGTCGTCCCAATAGTGGGGATACGACTTGGTGACCACCTCTGGATGGTTGATACGCAGACTGGGGAAACGCAATGCGGCAGGTGCAAAGGCCAACGCCATGCGATGGTCTTCGTAGGTATCGATACCGTCGGCATAGTCTGGCTCGCAACGTTCACCGTCCCATACGAGTTCGCTGTCGTTGATATCATAGATGACAAATCCCAATTTGCGCATTTCTGTCTTCAATGCCGATATGCGGTCGGTCTCCTTAATCTTAAGGGTGGCAAGTCCACGGAAATGGAATGGCACACCAAGCAAAGCGCAAGTGACCACAAAGGTCTGGGTCAAATCGGGCGAATTGACAAAGTCGTATTCCAAACGGGGTACGCAACGGCCTGAATGGCGAAGGGTCACCTTGGTGGGAATGTCCTGTTCGGTTGTGGCAAACTGTGTTTTCACACCGAGCAAGCTGAAGATATATCGCACCGAGGAATCGCCTTGTTTGGAGGCATCCATCAGTCCGTTGAGGATCACCTCGTCGTCATCGCCAGTTGCCAGAGCCATCATCTCATACCAATAGGATGCGCCGCTCCAATCATTCTCAATACGGTAGGCACGGTCATGGTATGGTTGGGACTTCACCGTAATAGTCTCATAGTCTGACCATTCGGCATCGGCACCAAACTCGCGCATGGTCCATAGGGTCAGATCGATATAGGGTCGTGAGATAATATCACCTTTCAAGCGGAGCGTCAGGCCTTGTTGCAAGGTCGGACCTATCATCAACAGGGCGGAAATAAACTGTGAACTGATATTGCCTGGCACTTCGAGCAGACCGCCATCAAGGCGGTGACCCTTGACAAGCAGAGGCGGAAAGCCTTCTTCTCCCACATAGGTGATGTCAGCACCAAGGTAGCGCAGCGCATCAACAAGCACATGAATAGGGCGATGTTTCATGCGTTCAGTACCAGTCAGCACGTGTTCCTCGCCTTCTTTCACCGAAAGCAGGGCTGTCATGAAGCGCATGGCAGTACCTGCAGCCTTGATATTGATCTCATAAGGATTATCGCGCAAAGCGGAAATTATCACTTCGGTATCGTCACAATCCGATAGGTTTTCGGGTAAGATAGAGCCTCCAGCCAGCGCATGAATAACGAGCGCACGGTTGGAAATACTCTTCGATGCAGGTAGGATTGCTGTATGTTTTAATTCCTTTGGAGCTGTTATTTCGTATTGCATATATTATAATTAGGTTTGTTTAGAGATACAAAGGTAGTGTTTTTGGGGATAAATACAAAAAAAAGTGAAACAAAAATTTGGATATTACAAATTATAGCTGTACCTTTGCACTCGCTTATCGGGATTTAGCGCAGTTGGTAGCGCACACGTCTGGGGGGCGCGAGGTCGCTGGTTCGAGTCCAGTAATCCCGACTAAGACAAGAGCTGTATCTCTTATGGGATGCGGCTCTTTTTTGTTTTCCGCCATTATTCAAAGCTCCCTCAACCTGCCGTTGACTCATATCGACAAGCCAATAAAAAGAATCTCCCGACACATTACGCAGACATTTCGAATGTACAACAAATGCTATCCCAAAAGCATCAAGAAGATACTCCCAAGGCAATACGAAGACAGTCCCAAGTAAATACGCAGATACTCCCAAGTAAATACGCAGACAGTCCCAAGATTTTCAAAACGAATCCCGAACACATCCCGAAGTCATCCCGAAGGAAGGTGGTGGATTATGACATGATGATTTTATATGGCGCAATTGAATTCAATAGACATACTATTATAAAAGAAATGGCACGTATCCCTACGCACCATTTCTAAAAACCAATTAATCATGATTTTCCTTAAAAACCATAATATCTCCGTTTCGTAGCTCTGGTGGAACACCAGTCAATTAGCTTTAAAAACTATCATTTCTTTTTTTTACCCTAAATAATATTACCAAACTACTAAAACTAATAACTACGATGCAAAGATACGACGTTATTTCGATATACTCTTTGTCGTAAGTACCCTAAACTTTAGTAATACTAAATCAAGTCGCAAAAAGTTTATTTCTTGTAACTTTTTCGACTTTCAGACAAAAAAATGGCCATTTCAACCCACTTTAACGATTATTTTATGTAATTTTGCACCATATTACATAACTAAGACGAAATGCTAAGAACCATTTTTACACTTATCATCAGCCTGTTTCTGATGCCGATGAGTGCACAGATAGGAAAACTATTCGATACAGACAACCAATTGTCGAGCAACTTTGCCAACCAAGTATTACAAGATAAACGCGGTTTTATTTGGATTGCTACACGAAACGGACTCAACCGCTACGACGGCTACAACTTCACCGTGATGAATAGTACCGACAAGAACGGACACAACATCAACAACTACGTGAACTGCATGGGACAGGATCATGAAGGTAACATCTACCTTGGAACCAACAACAATCTGTTCATCTACGACGGTTATGAGTTTAGAAAAATACCTATGCTGGTAAACGGAAAAGAGATTACCACCTATATCCAATATATCTATACACGCAACAATGGCGATGTGCTCGTATGCACTTCTGGCTTTGGTTTGCTGCGTGTAATTGACAAAAACAAGGCGGAAAGCATAGGTGGAGTCATCGACCAATATAAATATATAAATTTTACTTTCGAAGATCATAACGACAGGCTATGGATGGTTTGTTCCGATGGAGACGTACTCAGACAGGAAACCAGTGGAAAAGTGACCATCCATGTACCAGGAACTGCTGGTTTGCAGATACGCGAGATAGCCGAAGACCGACAAGGCAACATCTACGTAGCCACCTTGCGACAAGGGCTATTTGTCATGGCACCACAGACAGACCGATTCACCCATGTGGCTGGTACGGCAGGCTTAGCCATCAACAACATCTATATTGCACGCAATGACAACATCTACATTGGGTGCAACGGCGAAGGACTCTACGTCTATGAACCTGCTACAGGAAAACTGACCAACAATCCGTTTTTCTGCAACCGCATCAATCTGAGTAAAACAAAAGTGACAAGCATCATCGAAGATGCAGAAGGAAACATCTGGATGAGTATGTTTCAGAAAGGTGTATTCATGCAACCCACCAGACCCTACGAGTTCGGATATATGGGATTCCGCTTAGGCTCTCGAAACATGATAGGCGAGAACAGTGTGACAAGCGTGCTACGAAGCGAAGACGGATCAGTATGGGTAGGAACCGACAAAGACGGACTTTACCGACTGCATTTCGGCACCTCAATGCCAATATCTTCAACCCATGTAGTGAAACAACCGTTGGCCATCCTTTCACTCTGCGAAGACTTACATGGCAATATCTGGGTAGGAAACTATGAAGACGGATGCGGATACGTAGATCCATCTGGCAACTACCACAACTTTGATTTGCCTTTAGGAAAAAACTCCAGCGTCTTTGACATAAAAGCAGACCGCAACGGGAATATCTGGATAGGCACTATGGGAAGTGGACTGATATGTCGCCGGCCCGACGGCAGCCTGAAAATATTCAGGCAATTACCAAAAGCCGACAGCGACAGACATATCAATAGTATTCCCAACGACTATATCATGAAACTTGCGCTGTCGCCCGACCATAAATATATCTACGTTGCCACATCGGTAGGTTTGGCGTGCATGGATATTGCCACAAACAACTGGGTAAGCAAATTCTCCACAAACTGCGTCAATTACGGATCGTTCTCACATTGTGTTTTTGCAGACAGCAGAGGCAACGTGTGGTATGGAACAGAAAATGGAGTATATTGCTATTCTAACGGAAGTACAGAAGCAAAGCTCTACAATACAGACAACGGACTGCCCGACAACAGCATTGCCTTTGTGACGGAAGATGCACGTGGCGATATTTGGATCGGCACCATACATGGCTTATGCCGATTGCATGTGAAAACGGGAAAAACCAACAACTATTTCTTAGAAAGCGGACTGCAAAGCAATGAGTTTAGCGACGGAGCAGTTTTTGCCGCTGATGGCGGTCGATTGCTACTGCTCGGAGGAACCGGAGGTCTCAACTGGTTTGATCCACTCAAGCTAAAACTACACTCTTGGAAAGCAAACGTATGTATATCACGCCTCATCGTAGGCAACCGCACCGTATATCCCGGCATGGAATCGGGCAGCTATACCATTACGGAAGAACGCGTATTCTACTCTAAGAAATTTGATTTGGCACACGATGACAACTCTTTCACCCTACAGTTTTCTGCCCTCACCTATAATAATACGGAGCAAATTGCCTATGCCTACAGCATCAACGGAGAAGACTGGCACTTCATGCAACCAGGTATCAACGAGGTGACATTCTCACACTTGCCAGCAGGCACATACAACTTCCGTGTCAAAGCCATCAACAATCAGCAAGAAACTCCCATACGCGAATTTACAGTAGAAATACATCCAGCATGGTATGCCAGCGTTTTGGCACGATTCATCTACTTCATCATTGCCATGTTGCTATTATGGACATACAGGAAGCATCGACGCAAACTGGAGCAGGACCGCATGCTACTACAAAACCACATCCATGCCGAAGAAATGGGCGAAGCCAAACTACGTTTCTTTATGAACATCAGCCATGAGATACGCACACCGCTGACACTCATCATCACTCCGTTGCTCTCACTTATCAAAGACGACAAAGACCCGCAACGGCAAGGTATCTACGAGATTATCAGGAAAAACTCTGAGCGCATCCTACACCTCATCAATCAAATGATGGACCTGCGAAAGATTGACAAGGGACAAATGACCATGCACATGAGTCAGACAGACCTCGTGGCTTTCATCAACGATGAATACAAACTCTTCCTACAACAAGCCACCAACAAAAACATCACCTTCGAGTTTGAACACGACTCGGAAACACTCCCAGTATGGATTGACCGCAACAATTTCGACAAAGTAATCATGAATGTACTGTCGAATGCTTTCAAGTTTACACCCACCGGAGGTCATATTATCATCCGACTTACACATACCGAACACCATGCCTATATTTCTGTAAAAGACAATGGTATAGGCATACCAAAAGATAAAATAGAAACCATATTCCAGCGTTTCTATCAAAGTCCGACCAATCCCAACGACCGCAATATCGGCACAGGAATCGGATTGGACCTTACCCGTTCACTTGTAGAACTTCACTATGGCACCATCGTGGCAAGAAACAACGAAGAGTCAGAGGGATCCGACTTCACCCATGGTAGCGAGTTTACTATCCGTATTCCATTAGGTAATGCACACCTCAAGCCAGAGGAGAAGGTCAACGAAGAAGACATAAAAGACGAGCCTACCCTATTGCAAGAGATGGAACTGGAAAACAATCGGGCAATGACTATGGAGACCAACCCCCAGACGGAGGCAGAAGAACTAACAAATAACACCAAAGGAGGAAAAGCCACACTGGCTATCGTCGAAGACGAAGACGATATCCGAGACTTTCTATGCACACAATTTGCCGATGATTTCAAGGTACTAACCTATCATAACGGCAAGGAAGCGCTACTCGAAATAGTTAAATTGCAACCCGATTTGATTATATCAGATGTGATGATGCCGGAAATGGACGGTATGACGCTCTGCTCAAAAATCAAAGCCAATGTCAATACCAACCACATCCCCGTCATCCTGCTTACAGCAAAAAGCCGAGAAGAAGATCAGTTGGAAGGCCTTGAAACCGGTGCAGATGCCTATATTCTGAAACCTTTCAATATGGACATCTTGCGTCGCACAGTCATCAATCTACTGACTACACGACGCACACTCCGCAATAAATTCAATGGCAACGAAAGTCAGGAATCACGCATCGAAGAGGTTACGGTACAGACACCAGACGAAGCTTTGATGGAACGCATCATGCAAGTAATCAACGAGAACCTCAGCGATTCAGACCTCAGCGTAGATATTATAGCACAGAAAGTTGGTATCAGTCGTGTACACCTGCACCGCAAAATGAAGGAGCTGACCAACCAAACACCACACAGCTTTGTGCGTAACATCCGACTGAAACAGGCTGCTAAGATGCTGCGCACCTCCAAGCGCAACATTACCGAAGTGATGTATCTCTGCGGATTCTCTAATGCTGCAAGCTTCAGCACAATGTTTAAAAACCTATATGGTTGTTCACCACGAGAATACATGAATAATGGAAATGAACAATAGCATAAACTTTTCGTAACAAGGAGTATATGCTAAAAAACAAAAATGGGCAATAGCACAAACTTTCCGTAACAAGGAAAAATGCCTGTGTGCAATGAAATGTGTAACTTTGCAGCATCGATAACTTAATGCTAACAGTTAAACAATATCATAGCACATGAGACGAAACATTATCGCCACCATCGCCATGGCAATAGCCACAACGGCATCGGCACAAACGGCACAGTTTTCCAACTTCCGTTACACCGGCAACGACAGCCGGTTTAGTGAGTCTATTGACCGTACACACCAGTATTACAACCCTATTCTGGCAGGTTTCTATCCAGACCCGTCAATATGCCGTGTAGGAGACACTTACTATCTGGTCAACTCTTCATTCACTTTCTTCCCTGGTGTTCCTCTATCTACCAGTAAGGATCTCGTTAATTGGACACCTGCCGGACACGTACTCGACCGCCCATCGCAGGTTCCTCTGAAAGGACAGAATGTATCAGGCGGTATCTTTGCACCTGCCATCAGTTACAACAAGAAGAATAAGACGTTCTATATGATTACCACTAATGTAGGAGCCGGCAACTTCTTTGTCAAGACCAAAAATCCAGCTGCCGGATGGAGCGAACCTATCTACCTGCCAAAGATTGACGGTATTGACCCATCATTCTTCTTTGATGACAACGGCAAGGGATATATCGTACACAACGGTCCTGTAGTTGGCGGTGCCGACTATGAAGGACAACGGTCAATCCGAATGTTCGAATTTGACGTGAAAGGCGACAGTATCAAAGGTGACTTCAAAGAGATATTGCGCGGAGGAACACATGTAGAAGAACGTCCTATTTGGATTGAAGGTCCACACCTCTTTAAATATAAGAAATACTATTATCTGATGTGCGCAGAAGGCGGCACAGGCCCCTGGCACAGCGAGGTAATTCTCAGAGCCAAAAATCCTAATGGTCCTTGGGAAGAATGTCCACACAACCCCATCCTCACACAGCGCACAGGCCTGAAGGCTGACCGTCAGAACCCTGTTTCAAGTGCCGGACATGCTGATCTTGTTGAGGATGAAAAGGGAAATTGGTGGGCTGTATTCCTTGGCTGCCGCCCCTACGAGCAGGACATGTACAACACAGGACGCGACACATACCTGTTACCTGTAACATGGAAAGACGGATGGCCTACCATTCTTGAACCCAACAAAGCCATAAGCCCTGTGGGAGAAAAAGCAGGTTTGAAACCTACTGAAAACAATTATTTCAGTGGCAACTTTACTTACGAAGACCATTTCGACAAGGCTACTCTCGACAGCAGATGGATGCGCCTGAGAAACTCAGAAGGTTTCTGGAAAACTGGCGACGGACATCTCACATTGACTCTGATGCCGGGCAATATCTACCAGCGTGAACCACTTTCTGCCGTTTGGGCACGTCAGCAACATGGCACATTTACTGCAGAAACTACGCTCGACTTCACTCCTCGCAACGATAAGGACATTGCAGGTATTGCTTTGTTACAGAAAGAAGACCACAACATCGTATTCGGTAAGACACTAGTTGGTGGTAAAACTATGATCACCTTGACACGCAGTGAGCGATTCACCATGCCCATTGCATCAGCTTACATCGGAAACGGGACATTGAAATTGAAAGTGGAAGCCCACGACCGCTACTATGATTTCTTCTATGCTGAAGGCAATGGCGAATGGATGATACTGGCACGCGGTGTTGACGGTTCTAACCTTAGCACCCAGAAGAGTGGCGGATTTATCGGAGCATGCATAGGCCTCTATGCCTCATCGGACAAAGACATGAAGCCAAAAGCCAAGCGCCCGTTCTAAAAAGGACTCATACTCAATCAATAATCAGAAATCAATCATCAGTCATCACTTTTTTCAGTTGTGGAACAAACATCATTATTGACACCATTACGAGAACTACCATTCCCCAGTTGATGATACCGAGGTTGATCACTCCGAAGTTTACGAAGTCGAGGCTGCTCATGCTGACACCAGCCGATGAAGAGCATGACGACATGGTTAGTCCTGCCAGCAGAGTTGTTAAGATAGTGCAGATGGCATTGATGATGGTGCGCCATTGTGAAGGTTGAATTTTGCTCATAATACTTGATTTTTTTAATCGGTGGGAATTTATAGAACCCACCTTAATGGTTAAACAATCTGTGTTTTATTATTAGGAGGTGCGGCATGATGCCGCACCCCCAGCCGTTAGAGAATAGTGCCGCCGCTATCCTGATCGGTGTTAGTGCCATCACCCTCGCTGCCATCTACCATGTTGATGAGACCGTTGAATTTCACCAACTGCACCTTGTCGGGCATGATATGATACTTGCGAGCACCGTTGATAACGGTAAATGATGGAGTGAACTTAGGCACCATACCTTTCACCATGGTGGCATTAGCCTTATCGGAGGTATCAACCAACTTACCTTTGATAAATCGGATTGACAGACGACCGAAACCAAGCAACTCGATGGCATAGCCTTTGGCCAGGTTCTGCTTCACATAGAAGGCATAGCGGTCCAACACGTTCTTGACATCGCCAGGAGTGGCAGACGACTCGGCTGCTATCTGCTCTGCCACCTCGGCAGTGGTCAGAAGACCATAATTCACTGGCACTACGGTGTAACCCTCAATTGGACGAGAAGGGTCAAACATCACCTAACGCTTTACTACTTTGTACGCTTTTGACATAGTTCTAAAATTTTTAGTTAAACAATAATTGATTTAAACGCTGCGCTACTCTGGGGAAGACCCGGGCCCTCATATCTCCCACTTTTCACACTGCAAAGATACGAAATCACAAAAGGGCAAAGTGTCCAAGAGTGTCCAAGAGTGTCCAAGACTGCGAATTTTTTTTCAAAACGTGTCTAAACGCACCTCCATTTCCACACTTTTTGCATAAAAACCCTAACACAATCAAAATAATTGCCTTACCTTTGCACTACAAGAACCCACAATCTCGCGCTTTGATAGCCGAACGATGTGCACCGAATTCCCAGAACTTTGTCGATTACCAGACCCACAAAACGGAAAAAAAACTCACTCACGTGAAATTTTCCCCCAAAAGTAATGATTATCTCAAATTTTTACTTATCTTTGCCATGTCATTGATGATTTTTGCTTGTCTTGAAAAGTTAAACTAAAGTATTATTGAAATTATGAAAAAAAGATTTACTGCATGTTTGACAACGCTTATTCTCTGCGTGTTATTCTCAATTTCGGCATCTGCAGATGTTGTTGTGGTGAATGGTATTTCCTATGACATTTCTGGAACAACCGCCACAGTAAAGTCCTGCGACGTAAACTATTCAGGTGGCTTAGTGATTCCCGAATCTATTACTTTTGAAAATTCAACTTATTCTGTGACAAGTATTGGAGTTGGGGCTTTCTATGGATGCAGCAGCCTCACCTCCGTCACGATTCCTAATTCTGTGACAAGTATTGGAAATCAGGCTTTCTATGGATGCAGCAGCCTCACCTCCGTCACGATTCCTAATTCTGTGACAAGTATTGGAAATAGAGCTTTCTGTAGATGCCACAGCCTCACCTCCGTCACGATACCTAATTCTGTGACAAGTATTGGAAATGCTGCTTTCTCTGGTTGCAGCAGCCTCACCTCCGTCACGATTCCTAATTCTGTGACAAGTATTGGAAATAGTGCTTTCTCTGAATGCAGTAGCCTCACCTCCGTCACGATACCTAATTCTGTGACAAGTATTGGAAATAGTGCTTTCTATAGATGCAGCAGCCTCACCTCCGTCACGATACCTAATTCTGTGACAAGTATTGGAAATGGTGCTTTCTCTGGTTGCAGTAGCCTCACACATCCAATTATTGTAAATGATATGTTTGTCTTTTTACCAACGGGATATGAAGGTCATTATTCTATACCTGAAAATATCTCAACAATAATTGGAGGCGCTTTCTATGGATGCAGCAGCCTCACCTCCGTCACGATTCCTAATTCTGTGACAAGTATTAAAAATAGTACTTTCTATGAATGCAGCAGCCTCACCTCCGTCACGATTCCTAATTCTGTGACAAGTATTGAAAGTTGGGCTTTCTATGGATGCAGCAGCCTCACCTCCGTCACGATTCCTAATTCTGTGACAAGTATTGGAGTTGGGGCTTTCTATGGATGCAGCAGCCTCACCTCCGTCACGATACCTAATTCTGTGACAAGTATTGGAAATAGTGCTTTCTATGGATGCAGCAGCCTCACCTCCGTCACGATTCCTAATTCTGTGACAAGTATTGGAAATGGTGCTTTCAAAAATTGTGGAAATATAGAAAACTTCTTTTGTTACGCAGAGGAAGTTCCATCAGCCAGTTATAATGCTTTCGATGGTTTTAGTAATGATGCTACTCTTTACGTCCCTGCATCTGCAATCGAGGCTTATAAAACAACAGAACCTTGGAGCGAATTTGGAACTATTAAAGCTATCGATACAACCGAAGGTGTTGAATCAGTGAAAGACCGCGTCATCTCCATCCAATCTGCCAGTGGTTTCGTCAACATCTCCGGTCTCAACAACAACGAGACAGTCAGCTTCTATGCTCTTGACGGAAAGGCTCTCGGCACTGCAAAATCGATAGATGGCAACGTTTCGTTCTCTGCCAAGCAAGGCACCATCGTAGTAGCCAGGATTGGTAAAGAGAGTGTAAAAATCGCAGTGGAATAGCATGGTATGACCCGACCCTACAAAAGAAATGAAGATGGATGATACCATCTTCATTTCTTTCACCTCTCTTTATACTCTCGTGTTGCATCGAAGCATGGACATAGTTTGGGTGTTGCTCCGAGCAAGTCTCTATGCCCAACCACCATAGCATTGGGAAAGAGTTTTCGCATCATTATCACCAGTTCCTCCATTCTCTCTTTCTGCTTTGGTGTGCGAGTATCTCTGAATCGTCCCTGTTCATCCCGTCCGCCCTCGTAGCAGATGCCAATAGAGCATCTATTATACGGTTTAGCGTGAGCCCCCACCTCCAAGAGTTTACGATGTTGGGTGGTAGTGCCATCACGTCTGATATAGAAGTGATAACCTATGGTTCGGAATCCCCTATCCAAGTGGTCTCTCATTAGGTGATCCACAGTATAGTCATTTGTCACCTTAGTACCGGTGCAGTGAATAACTATATACCTCACACTCTCAGGCGATTGCATCAAAGTTCCCGACTCATAATACTTTGCCATCTCCATCTCATTAGCAATGGTATGCCCATCGAGATACATCGGAAATTTATCATTTGAACAAATCATAATCAATAATCAATAATCAGTAATCAATAATCAATAATCACTTGCTTTAGTTTGATGAGCTTGCGAATAATAATCAGAAATCAATAATCAATCATCAGTCATCAATTATACACGTTTGACAGGCGACAAATCCAAGAGATACAGGTTTTGCCGCCTGTTTTTTTTACAACTATCAAGATATCCAAATATCAAAGCTATTTAATAAAACCTTTAGGTGAGTTTTCGGTCGTCTGGAGATGATAACTAAAGGTAAGCGTCTCTTCAAGCATTAAACAACATGTTTTCAATCGAAAACGGTCGCGGAAAAGCACGTATATCAAATGAAAACAGCGAATACTTTTGGTCATTAGCACATTTTGTTGTAATTTTGTAGCGAATTGTGTATAGTAACGAAGAATGACAGTAACAGAGTATATCAAACAAAATAACGGAGAGCGCGGATTCTCCTTCGAAGTGCTTCCACCGTTGAAAGGCAACGGCACCGAAGCACTGTTCAGAACAATAGACAAATTGGCGGTATTCAACCCCGGTTTCATCAACATCACAACACATCACAGCGAATATATTTACAGGGAATTGAAAAATGGGCAATTTGAGCGACTTCGCGTCCGCAGACGCCCAGGCACAGTGGCCATTGCAGCTGCCATACAGCAACGCTACAACATTCCTGTAGTACCACACGTGATATGTAGCGGTATGACCATTGAGGACATTGAATATGAACTGCTCGATCTACAATTCCTTGGCATACAAAACCTCATGCTCCTCAGAGGTGACAAAGCAAAAGAAGACAGCCGATTCACCCCCACTCCAGGAGGACATGCGCACACCACTGACCTCATAGAACAAGTGGTACGATTCAACAATGGCACTTTTGCAGACGGCACTACCATCAAACACCCAGGCACCAAATTTGAATTTGGAGTGGCAAGCTATCCTGAGAAACATGAAGAAGCGCCAAACTTGGAACGCGACATGGAGTATCTCAAGCAAAAGCAGGAGCTGGGCGCACAATATGCAGTAACACAGCTATTCTACGACAATGAGAAATATTTCGACTTTGTAGAGAAGGCAAGACAAATGGGAATCACCATTCCCATCATACCAGGTATCAAGCCAATGGCTAAACTCAGCCAGTTGACCGTAGTACCCAAAACATTCCATTGCGACATTCCCGAGGCACTTGCCAAAGAGATTGTCAAATGTAAAACAGACGAACAGGCCCGACAATTGGGTATCGAATGGACTACCGCACAGTGTCAGGAGCTCTACGCTCACGGCATTCAGAATATCCACTTCTATACTGTATCGGCCGTTGACTCGGTGGTAGAGATAACTAAGCGACTGTTATGACAGGATTTGAACAGGTGATAGGACAGCAAGAAGCACAACAGCGACTGCTACAACTGGTGGACGAACAACGCCTGCCGCATGCCATCATGCTCTGCGGACCGATGGGATGTGGAAAAATGGCATTAGCTATGGCTTTTGCCGCACACCTGCTCAGACGCAATGCCAACGATGCTGCCATGTTGGCAAAATGGGAGCATCCCGACTTGCACTTTACCTTTCCTACCATCAAATTGCCATCTATGAGCGCAGACCACAAACCAGTGTCTGACGATTTCATACGACAATGGCACGATATGATTAAAGGCGGACCTTACTTCACCATGACCGAATGGATGGAACACATGGGCGCAGCCAACCAACAAGCCATCATCACCGCAGGAGAAAGCGATGCTCTGTCGCATAAACTCTCGTTAAAATCGAGTCAAGGCGGCTACAAAGTAAGCCTTATCTGGCTACCGGAACGAATGAACATAGAATGTGCCAACAAAATACTGAAACTGCTCGAAGAACCACCGCAACAGACCGTTTTCCTGCTCGTTTGCGAAGCTCCAGACCGTTTGTTGGAAACTATTCGTAGCCGCGTACAACGTATCGACGTGAAACGCATTGCCGACAAAGACATAACAGATGCTCTCATAGAACAGCGTGGACTCATGACCGATAAGGCAGAACGAGTGGCACACATGGCAGGAGGCAGTTGGCTGAAAGCCTTGGAAGCACTAAAGGCTGACTCAGAAAACGAGTTCTTCCTGGATATGTTTCAAACCTTGATGCGTATGGCATACGCTAGACGGGTAAAGGACATGAAAACATGGAGCGAACGAATGGCAACAGCAGGACGAGAGAAACAGAAGCGATTCCTTGAATATGCCCTGCGATTGGTACGCGAAAACTTCATGTACAACTTTGGCGAACGCGACCTCTGCTATATGACAGAGCGCGAAGAAGACTTCGCAAAAAAATTCGCACGATACATTAACGAAGCCAATGTGATAGAAATCAGCGATCTCATCACACTCGCCATACGCGACATCGGACAAAATGCAAATGCAAAAATCGTATTCTTCCATCTCGCCATACAAATGATTGTGCTACTCATACAGAAATAACTATCCGCTCGGAAAAGAACACCAACATATCATCAAGCAACAATAACAAAAGCATTAGCATACATTCAATACATCATATAAAGCATGGAAAAAGCAAAAGACCTCGAAATAAAAACAGGTTGCACACGCGGACTCTGTCACCAGGCTGTGGGGCGTCAAGACCGACAGTTGAATACCTACGACTGGCTCGCTGACGTACCGGGCAATATCGATACTACCGACTTGGTAGAAGTGCAATTCAAGCACACACGTAAGGGATATTACCACAACGTCAACAAATTGGAGCTTAAGAAAGGCGACGTTGTGGCAGTAGAAGCCAATCCTGGACACGACATCGGCGTGGTAACACTAACAGGAAGACTGGTAAAATTGCAGGTGCAGAAGGCACATCTGAAAAGTGCAGATGACATCAAGCGTATCTACAGAATAGCACGCCCGGTGGACATGGATAAATTTAAAGAAGCCAAAAGCCGCGAACACGCCACCATGATTGAGAGTCGTCAGATAGCCAAAAACCTTGGGTTGAAGATGAAAATCGGTGACGTAGAGTATCAAGGCGACTGCAACAAGGCCATCTTCTACTATATCGCTGACGAGCGAGTAGATTTCAGACAGCTTATCAAAGACCTCGCAGCCACCTTCCACGTACGTATCGAGATGAAACAGATCGGTGCACGACAGGAGGCTGGACGCATCGGTGGAACAGGACCATGCGGCAGAGAACTCTGTTGCGCCACTTGGATGAAGAACTTTGTAAGCGTTGGTACCAGTGCAGCACGCTTCCAAGACATCTCACTCAATCCCCAAAAACTGGCTGGTATGTGCGCCAAACTCAAATGTTGCCTTAACTATGAAGTCGATGACTACGTAGAGGCAAGTAGAAAACTGCCTTCAAAAGACATCGTGTTGATTACTCAGGACGCTGAATATCACCTCTTCAAAACCGATATTTTGGCAGGCCTCGTCACCTACTCGACCGACAAAAACTTGGCAGCAAACTTGGAAACCATCACCGCAGAACGTGCCAAACAAATCATAGAAATGAACCGCAAGGGCGAAAAGCCATTGTCTCTCGTAGAAGGCGAACAGAAGCAAAACGATAAAAGATCGCTCGACCTGGCTACTCAGGAGAACATCAATCGCTTCGATAAGAGCAAGAAAAAGAAGAAAAAACCAGCTAAGAAATCTGCTGACAACAGCGCACTTCGGCAGCAAGACCATGCAGGACAACAACCCAACAACAACCAGCGCCCACAAAACGACAACCGACGCGGGCAAGGTAATGTTCCTAAGCCACAAAGCGAAGGTCCACGCCAGCCTAACGGCGAGCAACGCGGCCCTCGCCCTAACCGCCAACAAGGTAACGGCCAACAGCGCCGCAACAAGCAGCAACAGCCTCAACAGCGCAAGCCAAGACCTCAGGACAACAACGAAAATGCGTAAATTGATACGATACACTATGACCCTATCCACCATATTGTTGGTTGCTGCTTGCAACCTCAATATGGTGTATAGTCATTATGAACATGTACCAACAAAAGGATGGGAACGTAACGACACTATTTCGTTTGATGTTTCTCCCCTTGAAATAAGTGGCAATTATCAGGAAAAAGTAGGATTGCGCATCACCGGAGAATACCCGTTTATGGGACTCACACTCATTGTAGATCAAACAGCAGTAAAATCGGGAAAAAACTATAGAGACACACTCAACTGCAAACTTATAGACCATAACGGTAATGTCAAAGGACAAGGCGTGAGCCATTACCAATACGAGTTCAAACTCGCCACAATACCATTAGAAGCAGAAGACTCACTTCACATCACCATACGGCACGATATGAAGCGTGAAATGCTACCTGGCATTACCGACATTGGGGTCACCCTAATACGCCAATAACCAAACACAGAAGTTGTCTATTTGATTTCAATTAGCATCATATGGTTATGAGCGAATGAGATTTCTTCCGGCATCAAGGCGCAGGAAGATAAATAGTAATATGGTAAATCCCCATAGTGAAGAACCACCATAACTGAAGAACGGAAGTGGAATACCGATAACTGGTGTCAGTCCCAATACCATGCCTACATTGATAAAGACATGGAATAGGAATATGCTCAACACGCAATAACCATAAATACGACCAAATCGAAACGGTTGACGCTCAGCCAATTTTATAAGTCGCAAAACAAGTGCAAGAAACAGCAACAAAACTCCTGCAGATCCCAAGAAACCTTCCTCTTCACCTACAGTACAGAAAATAAAATCGGTATCCTGCTCTGGCACAAACTTCAATTTTGTTTGCGTACCATTCAGAAAGCCCTTGCCTTCAAGGCCACCAGAACCGATGGCTATCTCACTCTGATGCACATTATAGCCAGCACCCTTAAGGTCTTCCTCCAATCCCAATAGCACATTGATGCGTGTTCGTTGGTGTGGCTCCATCACATTGTTAAGGATAAAGCTGGCACCATAAAAGAAAAAGACGGAGCCCAAGGTAAAGAGAGCTATGAAATAATAGTTGCGTAAACGTGTGCCCAATGCCTCCCAAACAAGATAACCAACAAGTATGAAGGTCATTATCAACTGGATATAGACAATATCGAAAGGCAAACGTAGCAACATGAGAGAGCAAAGAGTAATGCCAAGACTTATCCATCCAATGCGCCATGCCAATCGTCTGTTATTGCCATAGACCCATACCAAGCCGGCTGTAAACAGTTGGATAAGCAATAACACCACAAACTTTCCGACACTGGTCGGTGAGCCTGCAAGGTAAACGTCTGCATAACGAATGCCTACTACGAAATAGATAACGGCGGCAACACCAGTAAACAGAATAGAACCGGGCATTCCTTCACGATAGAACATCAGGAAGAAAGCAAGATAAACCAATGCTGATCCTGTCTCACGTTGAAGCACGATAAACATCATAGGCAACAGGATGATTGCTAATGTAGCAGCAAAATGTTTCCATTGATGAATGTTGTAACCATAGGTTGACATAAACTTCGACAAAGCCAAAGCCGTGGCAAACTTTGCAAATTCCGCAGGTTGTAAGCGTAGTGGACCTAATACCAACCACGATCGAGAACCTTTAATCTGATGGGGATTGAATATAGTAGCAAAGAGCAACAACAACAATAGCGCATAGATGACATAGGCAAAAGTGTCGTAGAACCTGTCATCGGACATCAATATGACGAAGCCCAACGTAATAGAAGTGCCTATCCAGATAATCTGCATACCCGAACGAGTGCTCAGACTGAAGATGTCTGTGTCACCATAATCATAGCTGGCTCCACATACGCTAATCCAGCCAAACGACAGGAGAGCGATATATATCAATATCGTCCACCAGTCGATGGAACGCAACACACTATTGCCTTGTCTTCTACCTGCCGATGTTGCCATAAGCTATATGTCTATGTTGGAACTCTTCAGCACGCTTCATCGAAGCTTCTGAGAGTTTGCCGTGAATATACTGTTCCATTATCAAGCCACCGATAGGTACACCATATGTGGCTCCCCATCCACCGTTCTCTACATAGACGGCAACGGCAATCTTTGGATTGTCCATTGGGGCGAAACCCATAAATACCGAGTGGTCATGACCTCGGTTCTGTGCCGTACCTGTCTTTCCGCATGCATTAATATCGTAACGTGAGAGCTCACGACATGTTCCACCAACAGCCGATGACCGCATTCCTGCCACTACATAGTCGTAGGCTTGGCGTTTGGCCATGGTATAATGGCGGCGTCTATAGAGTGTGTCAAGAGGTTCGTCTTGTACCTTCCGCACTACATGGGGCACATAGAAGTATCCTCTATTGGCTATTGTAGCACCGAGATTGGCTATTTGTAATGGTGTGGCATTAACCTCACCTTGGCCAATGGATATAGAAATAATAGTCAGTCCGTTCCACGATCCACGATAGGCGTTGTCATAGAAATCTGCATTAGGTATTAGTCCTCGTTTCTCACCTGGCAGGTCGATACCGAGACGGTAGCCAAATCCCATGCTCACCATATAGTCGCGCCAACGGTTCATAGCATTCTGTACAGATCCATATTTACTCTTGGCTCCCATCATATAATAGAGTCCCCAACAGAAGTAGGCATTACAAGATGTGGAGAGTGCAGGAACAAGGCTTAGGGGTGAAGCATGGCCGTGACATCCCACATGAAGTCCTTTGAAGTTGAAGCCATGAGAACAAGGGAATGCGGTATGGGCAGGACTAATAATACCCTCCGAAGCGAAGGTTAGTCCTTGTGTGGTTTTAAAAGTAGAACCTGGCGGATACTGTCCCATAATGCTTCGGTTTAGCAATGGTTTAAGTGGGCTTGCGGTCAAGATTCGATGATTTTTTGAACGTTGACGTCCTACCATGCTTCTTGGATCATAAGATGGCGAAGACACCATGCAGAGCACTTCACCTGTAGAGGGTTCGATGGCAACGATACTTCCTATTTTTCCTTCCATTAGTCGCTCGCCCAAAGCCTGCAAGTCTGCATCAATAGAAAGGGTAAGGTTCTTTCCCGGAACGGGGCGCCTATCGAGTGCGCCATTCTGATAACGTCCTTGTATTCTGCCATGAGCATCGCGAAGCAGGATTTTCATCCCCTTCTCACCTCGCAATTGTTTTTCGTATTTTCTCTCTACTCCCAATTTTCCGATGTAGTCACCTGGGATATAGTAATTGTCTTCTTCAATATCCGATGGCGAAACCTCTGCCACATCTCCAAGTACATGGGCTGCATAAGGATACTGATATTGTCGGATGCTTCGCTTTTGAACATAGAATCCTGGGAAACGAAACATTTTCTCCTGAAAGACAGAGAAGTCCTTGTCTGATAATTGGCTCATGAACATCTGCTGTGTGAACCGACTGTAACCTGGATTTTTTGAGCGGTCTTTAAGATTGTTCATGCGCAAGTCAAACTCCTCTTTAGTAATATTGAGTGCTTTGCAGAGTTCGAGGGTGTCGAGATGGTTTTTCGCTTCGTTGACCACGACCATGACGTCGTATGCGGGTTGATTATAGACGAGCAGTTTTCCATGTCTGTCGGTAATGACACCACGTGATGGATATTCCACCTGTTTGAGGAATGCGTTTGAGTCGGCATTCTTCTTGTAGTCATCACTCATAATCTGCAGAAAGAAGAGGCGTATGATATAGATAACGACGATAAGTATGGCTACTCCGCCGATAACAAAGTGTCTGTAATCGAGTTCGAAATCTTTCATATATTATCCCCTAACGCTCTCGAAAGTCATTATCAGCGCTAAAGTAAATACAGCGCTACCAAATACACACATCATCCATTCCACTATATCAAAATATGAGAATGTTTCAAGCGAGAAGAATACAATACAGTAGGCCAGGACGAGTATGGTGACGTAGTATGCAAACTTAGCTAATCCGATTGTTCGGATGGCTGGTACAAGATCGTCAACAGAATCTCGTGGCACGAAGAGTTGGAAGATATAAGGTTGCAAAGCTCCGATAAGTGTCAGAGCTCCTGCTGCCACCCCGGGAGTGTTGCAGAAGATGTCGATAGCCAATCCAAGCGAGAAACTCCATAAAAGGATTCCCCATTTAGGGTAGTTGCGTGGGAATTTGACCACGAAATAGACATAAAGCAACGGGGTAGCAAATCCGAAGAGATGGATACGCCCGAGTACCATCGCCTGTACCAAGACATAGACGATGAACAGTCCTGCCCGTTTCAACACATCGATAGACATTTGCCTTTTTATTCCTTCACATTAAGTTTGAGGGAATCACGTGCAGCCTGAAGCAGCCGTGTGCGTTCCCCGATGGTTTTATCACTAATGACGACAACGTCGCGAATGCAACCGAAGTCGGTAAAGAGTTCCACCTTGACGCGATATGATAGTCCGTCGGCAGAGTTATAGACTGTGCTAACCTTTCCTACGATAACTCCTGGTGGGAAGATGCTGGAGTATCCGTTGGTTTCCACCTTATCTCCTCGATTAAAACGTGCATGTCGGGGAATATCTTCAAGATAGGCTACGTTAGGATCTTTTCCATCCCATCGTAATACGCCGAAATATCCTCTTCCTCGTATGGCGCAACTGATGCGCGAAGTAGTATTGAGTACTGGGATGAGGACGGAATAATGGTCGGAGACGAGATAAGTAATGCCAACAATTCCCTGTCCGCATGCCACACCCATTCCAACCTCGACGCCATCGGCTGCTCCACGGTCGATGGTCATCAGGTTGTCTGGACGGTTGAGCTCATTGGTAACCACTTTGGCCGGTATGAGCTCATAATGGCTGAGCATTTGGAGTTCCTGTCGTTCTGCTGCGGTTGTATCGCCGGTAAGCTCGGCATATAGTTTTCGCAGCTGTGTCACCTGTCTTTCAAGGTAGAAATTGCGCAAGGTAAGGTCTTTATTGACCTTGGTGAGCGAGAAGAACGATTCCACCCTTGCTCTTTCGCTATTGACATGTCCTGCCACGGCGTTGGCTGATGATAGCCATGCGCTACCTTGATAGCTGTTGTATCGGAACAGCAATACAAGGCTGACGATTTCAAGCAATACGAAAAGAAACCAATGATGGTACTTTTGCAGAAACTCCAGCAGGTTTTGCATTTCGTGTTATCGCATCAAGAATGAGAAACGGTTGATATTCTTCAGAGCGACGCCAGCACCTCTTGCTACTGAGTGTAATGGATCTTCTGCTACGTGGAATGGAATATTGATCTTGTCTGTCAGACGACGATCGAGTCCTCGCAACTGTGCTCCACCACCTGAGAGATAGATACCGTTTTTAACGATGTCGGCATACAGTTCAGGTGGAGTGTTCTCAAGTGCTGAGAGTACTGCATTCTCAATCTTGGCGATAGTTTTGTCAATACAATGCGCAATCTCCTGATAGCATACGGGCACTTCCATGGGCAATGCGGTAATGCGGTTAGGTCCATGCACAACATAATCCTCAGGGGCTTCGCTACCAAGATCGGTAAGGGCAGAACCTACGTTGATCTTGATACGCTCTGCCATTCGCTCGCTGACTTTCACATTGTGCTGACGTGCCATATATTCCTGAATATCGGCAGTAAGGTCGTCGCCGGCAGTACGGATGGAGTTGTTGCTGACGATACCGCCGAGTGAGATTACTGCAATTTCGGTAGAGCCACCACCTATATCAACAATCATGTTGCCTTCTGGTGCCTCAACATCAATACCGATACCGATGGCTGCTGCCATGGGTTCGAAAATCAGATATACGTCACGTCCGTCGGCATGTTCTGCTGAGTCACGAACGGCACGAAGTTCTACTTCGGTGGATCCCGAAGGTACACCGATGACCATACGGAGTGAGGGTGAGAAGAGTCTTGAACCAGTATGCACCATTTTGATAAGTCCGCGCATCATCTGCTCACAGGCAGAGAAGTCGGCAATCACACCGTCGCGCAAAGGACGGATGGTGCGAATATTCTCATGAGTCTTCTCATACATCATCTTGGCCTCATTGCCTACGGCAATCATCTTGTCGGTACGGCGATCGAGAGCCACTACGGACGGCTCATCAACAACGATCTTATCATCACTGATAATGATGGTGTTTGCCGTTCCAAGGTCCATGGCTATTTCCTGGACAAAGCTAAAAAATCCCATATTAGTCTGTTTCGTTCGTTAAATTGTAGTATGCTTATTTCTCGAACCACGCATGAATAGCGGTGTCGTAATGGCTGCTGACGCCGAAAGCACGAGTAGCGAACATGCGGCGCTGCTCCTTGGTGGTCTCTGCACCCTGCTTGTTGAGGATGTCGAGCAGCACACTATATTCTGCCTTTGAAGGCACGATAACTACGTCGTTGAAATTCTTGGCTCCTGCACGGATGAGCGAAATACCGCCTATATCAATCTTCTCGATAATATCGGCATCGCTTGCGCCACTGGCTACAGTCTGCTCGAAAGGATAGAGGTCCACAATAACGAGGTCGATCTCGGGTATCTCATATTGTGCCATTTGCTCGCGGTCACCTTCATTGTCGCGACGACCAAGGATTCCACCAAACACTTTAGGATGCAAAGTCTTGACACGTCCGCCAAGAATAGAAGGATAGGTTGTTACGTTTTCTACCTTATCACATGCATAGCCGAGGCTTTCGATAAAGGTCTGTGTACCGCCAGTAGAGAGGAACTTTACGCCCTCTTCGTTGAGTTTTTTAAGCAGTTCTTCGAGTCCATCTTTATGGAACACGGAGATCAGCGCTGTCTTAATTTTCTTTGAATCTGCCATAAAATGATATAACGTTATAATGTTTGTCTAAACCTGCGTTTCTCAAAACGCTCTGCAAAATTACAAAAAAGACGCCACATTGTATCTTGTTTTATGAAAAAAATCGGGTTTTATCGCATTTTACTGATATGGAATAGGTCACGAGCCATTTACATAGACTCCAAAGAGAAGCGATTTACTGTCTGCAAACATATTGCAACCAAGGTTTTTCAAACTGAAGGGCAATCTCTATTTTCATCAATCTATTAGCGCACCGATGCGTTCGGGATGCGTTCGGGACTAATCGTCAATAAGCCAACATCGATACTTTCGCAATATGTCCGAAGCAAGTCCCAAGTAAGTCCCAAATAAAGTTCCAAAACTTGCGAACAAGAATGGGAGGACATTAGGAGAAGATTTATCGGGTGAGCCGAAGAAAGGATGACAAGAGCGAGTTGCGCTCACTTAGAATTGAAACAAAAAAACCTTTGCAACCATTACAATTGCAAAGGACAATTTAAATTATTCAGTAGCGGGAGGGGGACCCGAACCCTCGACCTCCGGATTATGAATCCGACGCTCTAACCAGCTGAGCTACCCCGCCATTGGCTGTTAAGCGGGTGCAAAGGTAATACAATCTTTTTAAATACCAAAATTTTTTTCAAAAAAAACATTGCTATTTCAGTGTTTTTTTGTATTTTTGCAACAGAAACAAACCAAAAAACGAAGAAACCATGCATATTCTAAAGAAAGAATACTCCGTTTCCGCAAAATCGCCAAAAATAGTTTGGGACATGATTGGTAATGCAGCAGGCATGCAAAAATGGCTTGCAGACAGCGTGACGGAAGACGGAAACCACTGGACCTTTACCTGGGGAAAGCCCTGGACTGAACGCGACACAAAAGTCTCAGAAGTATTGGAAATCGTCAAGCCCTGTTATATCCGACTAAAATGGGACTATCAGGAAGTAGACCCACAGGCATACTGGGAAATACGCATCGAACAGAGCGAATTGACCGGACACATCAATCTTGTCATTACCGACTATGCCGACGACGAGGACATCGACGACCTCAGCAACCTTTGGGACGACAACATGGAGCGCCTGCACCGTGTCAGCGGACTATAGTCGCACACCCTTCACGACGACCATAAAACCATGGCCATACATTATATATGCGCCTGAAACGATAAAAAAAACGAAATTATTGCCGTGCTCTGACATTTTTATAGTAATTTTGCAGTCTGAAAGCACATTCATGAATGTTTCGAATTAAGAAATTAGACATATTTATCGCTAAGCAGTTTGGACTGCTATTCGTAGGAACCTTCTTCATCTGCCAGTTCGTGCTTATGATGCAGTTCTTATGGCGATACGTGGACGAACTGATCGGAAAAGGACTGTCGCTCGATATTCTGGCACAGTTTTTCTGGTATATGGGACTGATGCTCATGCCTCAGGCCTTCCCTCTTGCCATTCTTCTAAGTTCACTCATTGCCTTCGGAAACCTCGGTGAGAGCTCAGAACTTACCGCCATCAAAGCTGCCGGAATCTCACTCATACAGTCCATGCGGTCACTCATCGCCATTGTCTGCTGCATCAGTTGCATTTCGTTCTATTTCCAAGAAGTAGTGGGACCAGAGTCGTTCGTGTCATTCCGACAACTGCTCATGTCGATGAAGCAGAAAAACCCCGAAGTGGAAATCCCAGAAGGAATCTTCTATGATGGCGTAAGCGGTTCAAATATCTACGTTCAGAAAAAAGACCTCAACACAGGAAAACTCTACGGACTCATGATATTCCGCATCAACGGCGGCTACGACGACCATGCCATCATCCTGGCAGACTCAGGCACCATGCAATCCACCGCAGAGAAGAAACACATTCTGCTGACACTCCACAGCGGCGAATGGTTTGAAAACATGAGACAACAAGACATTGCCGGCCCTGCCAATGTGCCCTACCGACGAGAGACATTCTCCAAGAAGCGCATCCTACTCGACTTCGACGGCGACTTCAATATGGCTGACGCAGGAGGCATAGCCACCGACGCACGCTCAAAAGGCATGCGCCAGATACTCCACGACTTAGACTCCATTAGGGAATTCAACGATTCGGTAGGACACGCAGTCTTTCACGAAGCACAAAACAACTACCTGCGACTGCCTTCGTTCAACAAGAAAGACTCTCTCAAAGTCATGGCAGACATCAGTAAAGGACAACTCAATTTCGACTCAGCCTTCACAAAGCTACCGGTTGACGTCAAACAGAGTGTCATCAAGCGAGCTGCCGACAATGCACAAATGGCAGCAATAGACCTCGATTTCAAAGCCGACTATTCTACTTATCTCAACCGAAACGAAAGATTGCACGAGATAGAAGCCATCAACAAGATCACACTATCACTATCGTGCCTCATATTCTTCTTTATCGGAGCACCGCTCGGAGCCATCATCCGCAAGGGTGGACTGGGAATACCGGTAATCATATCAGTCATCGTGTTCATCATATACTTCATACTCGAGAACACAGGAATGAAAATGGCACGTGACGACAACTGGACAGTATGGTTCGGAAAACTCATGGGAACAGCAATCCTCACCCCCATCGCAGTATTCTTCACCTACAAGGCCAACAACGACTCGGTAGTATTCAATATCGACCTCTACAAATCAATTCTCATGCGCATACTCGGCCTGAGATCCAAACGACACATCAGCAGTAAGGAGGTCATCATCGAAGATCCATCCTACATCAACGATGCACAGCTGTTATTACACATCAACAACGAAATACAACAGTATAACACCGAACACAGGCTGCTGCGCCTACCCAACCCTATCAAGGTATTTTTCCGTCCAGGCAACGACCAGAACATCGAGCGCATCAACGAAATGCAGGAAAACATCATACGAGATTTGATGAACACACGAGACCGTGCCATCATTACCTACCTCAACAGATTCCCCATCGTTGCAACCCATGCACACACTCGGCCCTTCCGGCGCAAATGGCTCAACGCCATCACGGGAATATTCTTACCAACAGGCATCATATTCTACCTCCGCATGTGCCAGTTCAGGTTCCGATTGTATAAAGACCTCACGGCCATCACAACAAACAACGAACTCATTGTCAAACGAATAGCCGAAATAACAGGTACAGACTATAATAGTCTGAAAAAAAACCTAGACAATCACGACAAAACAGGAATTCAATAACCATAAGAAACATAATATTTATATATAAATAAGGTATAAAAAGAAAATTACAATATGGAGAAACTCAAAGTAAATACCGTAGAGGAAGCCATTCACGACTTCCGCGAAGGCAAATTCGTCATCGTTGTAGATGATGAAGACCGCGAGAACGAGGGCGACCTCATCTGTGCAGCAGAGAAAATCACTCCAGAAATGGTGAACTTCATGCTGAAATACGCACGTGGCGTACTCTGCGCACCTGTCACCATCAGCCGTAGCATCGAACTCGACCTGCCACACCAAGTACAGGACAACACCTCGCTGCTCGGCACTCCATTCACCGTCACCATCGACAAGATCGAAGGATGCTCGACTGGCGTGTCTGCACATGACCGCGCTGCCACCATTAAGGCATTAGCCGACCCCAACGCCACACCACAGACTTTTGGACGCCCCGGACATGTCAACCCACTCTATGCACAAGACAACGGAGTACTTCGCAGATGCGGACACACCGAAGCCGCCATCGACCTTTGTCACATGGCAGGACTCTATCCCGCCGGAGCACTCATGGAAATCATGAACGACGATGGTACCATGGCTCGTCTGCCAGAACTTATAGCATTTGCCAGAAAGCATGATTTGAAGGTTATCACCATCAAAGACATGATAGCCTACCGCCTGCAAAAAGAATCTATCATCGAAGTAGGCGAAGAGGTAGATATGCCCACCGAATACGGACATTTCCGACTCATCCCATTCCGCCAAAACAGCAATGGGCTGGAACACATGGCACTCATCAAAGGCGAATGGAAAGAAGACGAACCTGTACTCGTACGCGTACACTCATCATGCATGACTGGCGATATCCTCGGTTCCATGCGATGCGACTGTGGAGAACAACTTCACAAAGCCATGCAAGCCATTGAAAAAGAAGGCAAAGGCGTGGTAATCTATATGCAGCAAGAAGGTCGCGGTATCGGACTGATGAACAAGATTGCAGCCTACAAACTGCAAGAAGAAGGCCTCGACACAGTAGATGCCAACCTACACCTTGGCTTCAAAGCAGACGAGCGAGATTATGGCTGTGGCGCACAGATGCTCCGCCACCTCGGCGTACGCAAGATGCGACTGCTCACCAACAACCCCGTAAAACGCGTCGGTCTTGAAGGTTACGGACTGGAAATCGTTGAAAATGTCCCCATTGAAGTAACTCCAAACAAGTTCAACAGACATTATCTTGAAACGAAGAAAAACCGCATGGGACACACCCTGCACCTCAAATAATAACCAATTCATTGTATTTTAATACGAAAAAGGTAAAAATCAACTAATTTCTTTCGTAAAAAAGAAATAATTGACTAATTTTGCAAACAATTCTACTTATACAAAAATAACATGGCACAACTATCAGACCGACTCCAACGGTTGGCTCCTTCTGCAACACTCGCAATGTCGCAGAAGAGCTCAGAGATGAAAGCGCAAGGCATCGACGTTATAAACATGAGCGTCGGAGAACCTGACTTCAACACACCGGACCACATCAAAGAGGCCGCAAAAAAAGCTATCGACGACAATTACTCCAGATACTCACCAGTACCTGGATACGCTGATTTGCGCAAGGCCATCGTAGAAAAACTCAAAAACGAAAACGGACTTGACTATACCGTCAACGAGGTACTTGTATCAAACGGTGCCAAGCAGAGCGTCTGCAACACCGTCATGGCACTTGTCAATCCCGGCGACGAAGTTATCATACCTGCCCCATATTGGGTAAGCTATCCGCAGATGGTAAAATTGGCAGGAGGCACACCTGTCATCGTAGAAGCTGGATTCGAGCAAAACTTCAAGATGACTCCCGAACAACTTGAAGCTGCCATCACCCCCAAGACACGCTTGCTCATCCTCTGCTCACCAAGCAATCCAACAGGTAGCGTATATACCAAGGAAGAACTTGCAGGACTTGCAGAAGTTATCAAACGTCACGATGACCTCTTCGTATTAGCAGACGAAATCTACGAGCACATCAACTACGTAGGACACCACGAGAGCATCGCCCAGTTCCCCGGCATGAAAGAGCGCAGCATCATCGTCAACGGAGTATCAAAAGCATACGCTATGACAGGTTGGCGCATCGGTTACATCGCCGCACCCGAATGGATTGTCAAAGGTTGCAACAAGTTGCAAGGACAATACACCAGCGGTCCATGCTCCGTAAGTCAGAAAGCAGCAGAGTTCGCATACACACAAAGTCAGGAATGCGTAGAGCAGATGCGTCAGGCCTTTGAACGCCGCCGCAACCTTATTGTCAAGCTCGCGCAAGACATACCAGGACTCGAAGTCAACGTACCGCAAGGTGCATTCTATCTCTTCCCCAAATGCAGCAGCTTCTATGGAAAGAGTTACGAAAGCACCACCATCAACAACTCCAGCGACCTCGCCCTCTTCCTCCTCGAAAAAGGTCACGTGGCAACCGTTGGCGGTGACGCATTCGGTGATCCAGACTGCTTCCGCATGAGCTATGCAACAAGCGACGAAAATATCATCGAAGCCATGCGCAGAATCAAGGAGACATTAGCCCTGCTGAAATAAAAAAAAGAATTATTAACTAGTTAAAAGTTCTTAATTATAACAATTGTACGGCGCAAATGATTATCTTTGCTTTCAGTTATAGAGGCAAAACTGCTTTTTTACGACTGTCTAGAAACCGCAAAGTACGCTAAATCAGAAAGATATATAACTTTATTTAATAACTAAAATTACATTCAAAATTATGGCAACTACAAAAAAAGCAGCCCCCGCCAAGAAGGGCCAGGGCTTTCAGGGAGTAAAAGGAGCATTCTGGATTATCGCTGTCTGCTTCGTTCTCGCAGTATGTTTCTTCAAGTACTTCCTCGGTAATGCAGATCACATCAACCCTGCAAACGGTGAAGTTATCGACGGTAACATGTGGGGTACCATCTACAAAGGTGGTGTCGTTGTACCTGTGATCCTTACCCTGCTGTTCTCAGTAATCGCTCTGTCTATCGAGCGTGGTCTGGCTCTGAACACCGCTTTTGGTAAGGGCAAACTCCCTAAGTTCGTGGCTAACATCAAGGCTGCTCTTAACGCTAATGATTTCGTAAAGGCTCAGGAGCTCTGCGACAAGCAGCGCGGTTCTGTTGCTAACGTAGTAGGTGCTTCTCTCCGTGCTTACAAGGAGATGGAAGCTGTTTCTGGTATCAAGAAGGCTCAGAAAGTAGCTAAGATCCAACAGGCTCACGAAGAGGCTACTCAGCTGGAGATGCCTACTCTGACCATGAACATGCCTATCATCGCTACTATCGTTACCCTCGGTACTCTGACCGCTCTGTTCGGAACCGTTGTAGGTATGATCCGTTCATTCGCCGCTCTGGCCGCTGGTGGTGGTGCTGACTCACAGGCTCTGTCACTCGGTATTTCTGAGGCCCTGGTTAATACCGCATCTGGTATTTTGACCTCTTGGGTAGCTGTTGTAGCTTACAACTACTACACCAACAAGATTGACAAGTTGACATTCGCCCTCGACGAGGTTGGTTACTCAATTGCTCAGACTTACGAAGCAAACCACACAGAAGAGGCTTAATTTTTGCTAACCCTTTAAAATTTTATCACTATGGGTAAAGTAAAAATTAAGAAAAGCGACGTCTGGATAGACATGACCCCAATGTCTGACGTGATGGTGCTTTTGCTGACGTTCTTCATGATGACATCTACATTCGTGAAGAATGAACCAGTAAAGGTCAACACACCACAGTCAGCCGCTAAGGTCAAGGTTCCAGAGAACAATGTTCTGAACATCACCATCAACCCTCAGGGTAAGGTGTTCATGAGCATGGACAATGTGAACTATCTGAAGACAACGCTGTTGGATATGACCGACAAGTTCGGTGTAAACCTCAGCCCAGCCCTTCAGCAGAAGTTCTTGGAAGAGACACAGTTTGGTGTACCCATGAACGAGTTGGAACAGTATCTCTCACTGCCTCAGAGCAAGTTGGCTGAGACACTGGCCACCAAAGGTATTCCCACCGACAGTATCGCCAATGGTGACGGTACAAAAGGCATGAGTGAATTCCAGTTGTGGGTAAGAACTGCGCTCGACGCAGGTGAAGACATGAAGATCTGCATCAATGCAGACTCAAAGACACCTTATAAGGTTGTTAAGACCGTCATGTCAGAACTGCGCTCTATGGATGAGAACCGTTATCAGTTGATTACATCGTTTAAAGAAGCGGAGGAGTAAAGAATGGCAAAGCAAAAAGCAAGTAAACAGAAGAAAGTCAATGTACGCGTCGATTTCACGCCGATGGTGGACATGATGATGCTTCTTATCACGTTCTTCATGCTCTGTACGTCTTTGAGCAAGCCGCAGGCCATGCAGCTGACCATGCCAAGTAACGACAAGAACATCAGCGATGCGGATAAGAACGCAACCAAAGAGTCACACACCATTACTTTTTATCTTGGTGGCGACAACAAAATCTACTACATCAAGGGTATTCCCAAGTATGACGATCCAACCTGCATGAAGGAAACTACATGGGGTAAAGATGGTATCCGTAAGATCATTACCGAGCATCGTACAGAGGAAGGTATCATTCCTGTAGCAAAGATTCGCCTGGCAAAACTTGAGTTGGACAAGAAGAAGAAGGAGACAGAAATGCCCGATTCTACTTACAACAATGAGTTGTCAAAGATTCGTAACGGTGAACTGCTCAATGGCGAGAAAGTTCCTACACTGACCATTATTATCAAGCCGACCGATGCGTCAAGCTACGAGAACATGGTCACTGCACTGGATGAGATGCAGATTTGCAGTATCGGTAAGTACGTCATCGACGAGATTAGCCCCGACGACATGAAGCTTCTCAAAGCTAAGGGTATCAAGTAAATGACATTAAGTAACATCTAAAAGCAAGAAACTATGTCTAAAATAGATTTGATTGACAATGGATGGGTTGACCTTGTCTTCGAAGGAAGAAACAAGGAATACGGTGCTTACAAGCTGCGCAAGAACACAGGATCACGTAACGTGTATTCAATTATCATCATGGTGATCCTGGCTGCTGCCATCGGTCTTATCGTAGGTGTCAACGCCATCATTGAAGCAAACAGCAAGGAAGAGATTTCAGCAGATGTCGAGCTCTCACAGATTGCCAAGAAAGAGGTAAAAGTTGAAAAGAAAGCACCTGTGAAGATCGAGGAAGCCAAACCTGTTGAAAAAGTAAAGAGTTCGGTAAAATTCGTTCCTCCTGTCATCAAGAAGGACTCCGAAGTAAAGCCTGATGAAGAGTTGAAGTCACAGGATGACCTCAACAAGACTAAGACTGCTATCGGTTCTTTCGACGTGAAAGGTAATGACGATGCTGCCGGTGAGGTGCTGAAAGCTAAAGAGGTTATCGCACAGCCAGAGCCTCCAAAGGAAGAAGTAGCCAAGGTGTTCGACGTTGTTGAACAGATGCCTTCTTACCCTGGTGGTCAGTCTGCCCTGTTCGAGTATCTGAACAAGAGCATCAAGTATCCAGTAGTAGCTGAGGAAAACGGCATTCAGGGTCGTGTAATCGTATCGTTCATCGTTGAGCGCGACGGTTCTATCACGGACGTGAAAGTTGTGAAGTCAGTTGACTCTTCACTCGACAAGGAAGCCAAGCGCGTTGTGCAGAGCATGCCACGCTGGATTCCTGGTAAGCAGAATGGTTCGGCTGTACGTGTAAAGTACACCCTTCCTGTAACCTTCAGACTTCAGTAATATGAGAAGAAACACATTCAACATTTTCGTTGGATTAGCACTAATTATTTTCGGACTTGCTGCCTGCAAAGACAGCAAGCCGAAAAAATTTCGTGCAGATACTATATCATCAGGGGCGATTAGTTTCGCCTCTGATAATAGTTTCGCACCCATTATCGATGAAGAGGTAGAGATGTTCAACAACGACCATCCTAAAGCCAAGCTTACTGCCATCTATACAAATGAGCAAGATGCCGTAAAAATGCTGATGGAGGAAAAGATATTTCTCGCCATTACCTCTCGTCAATACACCAAAAACGAGTTTAACACACTCAAAAACTTAGGATACAAGTCGATGAAGTCTGCTCCCATTGCTTACGATGGTTTGGCACTAATCATCAACAGATCCAATCCCGACACCTGTATCACCGTCAAGGATATAGCCCGCATACTCCGTGGTGAAGCCAAGAAGTGGAGTGATATCTATCCTGGTTCGAAGCAAGGCGATATAGAAGTGGTATTCGACCATCCGAAATCCAGCACCGTTCGCTATTGTCAGGATTCCATATTGGGAGGCAAGCCCATCAACAGTCCTAATATTCAGGCTGTAGAGAAATCTGCCGAAGTCATCAACTATGTGGAAAGCACCAAGAATGCCATTGGCATCATCGGTTCAAACTGGTTGAACGACAAACGTGACACGACCAACGTCACCTTTAAGAAGAATATCCGTGTGATGTCTGTCAGCCGTATGGAGACAGCCACCCCAGAAAATAGCTACAAGCCCTATCAATACTACATCTATGATGACAGCTATCCATTGATACGTACCATATATTGCTTGCTGAATGATTCCTATCGCGGTCTGCCTTTCGGTTTCAGCAATTATATCGCATCGCCCAAGGGTCAGCTTATCATCTACCACTCGTCAATTCTGCCTGCTTATGGCAACATGACAACACGTAGTGTGATAGTGAAATAACAAGAAAAAACAAATTTATGTCTAACTAACATAATAAAAAAAGAGATTATGAAGACAATTAAATACCTATTGATGGGTGCGCTGATGATAGGATTCAGCACACAGGCCAACGCCCAGGATGGCACCGCAGCCGACGTAGCTGCAGTAAAACAGATGATTAGTAGCAAACCTGCCGACTTCGACAAGCAGATGAAGAACTACTATAAGAAGAACAAAAAGAACGTTGCCAACCTGTTGGCTTTCGCCAAGGCATTCTATGCAGCCAAGGATACAGCTAATGCTCGTACTTTTGCTAACTACACTCTCGCAGCCAGCAAGAACAAGAATGCGGAGGCATTCATCATGCTGGGTGATATTCAGGCATTGGGTGACAATGGTGGTGAAGCAGCCTCTTACTACACACAGGCTCGCTATGCTGATCCTAAGAACCCTGAGGCTTATTTCAAGTATGCCAACGTGTATCGCAAGATCAGTCCCTCTGAGGCAATCAGCGTACTTGAGGAGCTCCGCGCACAGCGTCCTGATGTAGCTGTTGATGCTATTGCAGGTCGTATCTACTATCTCGCCAACGATTTCGAGAAGGCTCTTGAATACTACAATAAGGCTGATATGACGAAGATGGAGGATAGCGACTTGAGCGACTATGCCATGTCTGCATTCTTCAAACAGCAGAATCAGAAGAGTCTTGAGATTGCTCAATATGGTCTGACCCGCAAGCCACGTAGCGCTGCTTTCAACCGTCTGGCATTCTTCAACAGTACAGACCTTAAGGAATATGATCAGGCTCTGAAATATGCAGATGCCCTCTTCAACCAGTCAGACTCGGCAAAGTTCTCTTACTTCGACTACACTTACTATGGCAATGCCTACAACGGTGCTAAGCAGAGTGACAAAGCCATTGAGATGTACGAGAAGGCGCTTGCCCAGCCCGACATGGACAACAAGGATAAGCGTGCTGGTATCATTGAACAGATTACCGAGGCATATCTCAACAAAGATGACTTCGACAACGCCATCAAATACCACAAGGAGTACATTGCAACTGTAGAGAAACCAACAGCCAACGATTTGGCAAAACTCGGTCAGCTTCACACCCAGAAAGCAGGAACCTTGGAAGGTGATGCTCAGAAAGAAGAACTGAAGAACGCTGATGTAGCATATGAAGAATTGCAGAACCGCTATGAGAATGCCATCGAATATGCAACGTTCATGCGTGCACGTGTAAACTCATATCAAGACCCCGACCAGAAGCTGGGTCTCGCACTTCCCTTCTATCAGAAGTTGGAAGAGATGATTGCACCTAAAGAGACAAAAGACAAGGCAGACAATGCCCGTCTGATCGAGGCATATCGCTATATGATCTCTTACTACTATGTAGCTAAGGACGATAAGGCAAAAGCAACAGAATTTGCACACAAGCTGTTGAAAATCGATCCAGAAAACGATATTGCCAAACAAGTACTTGGTGTTAAATAAGCAACCCCAATTTTTCAAGGACTAAACTGGGAGGAAGGGCCAATCGCAAGATGGTTCTTCCTTTTTTTCCAGACATTCCAACTATTTATGATAGAAGACGTAGTGCAAATAGCACGCCGTTATGCATAGGGTATCACAAGAAAATTTAAATTATGAATATCATTAGTTTGATAACATCAATTACTAAGATGCGGTATATCTGAAAAAGTTTTCATCTGACGGAATAAGACGAGCGAGCTATTGTGCAATTCACTTTTTATGCCTACTTTTGCACCATCAACAATACACATCGTTATGTACAAGACAAAAGGAATACCCAATACCCGTATTGACGTGGCTGACGCCTTACGCGGAATAGCCGTGGCAGGTATTATCATCTATCATGCTGTGGAGCATTTCAACATCTTCACGTCACAGCCCATTTCAAACACATTGCCAATCGACCAACAGGTTGCCGACACATTGGCATGGCTACTATCTGGTAAGATGTATGGTATCTTTGCCATGCTTTTCGGTTTGAGTTTCTTCATCATGAACGACAACCAGCAACAAAAGCATCAGTCGTTCGACTGGCGTTTCTCGTGGCGTATGTCCCTCCTACTCTGTTTTGGCATCGTCAATGTAGCCTTCTATGATGGTGACATTCTCATCATTTATGCACTCATTGGCTTATTACTCATCCCCATCAGCCATCTATCATCGCGCTGGGTATGGACTATCATTATCTTCCTAGCGCTTCAACCGATAGAACTCATGTGCCTATTGTCAGGATATGAAATAGACCCTACTCACCTTTGGGAGATGTTTGGGACAATGAGTGAAGTACACCAATATGGCAGTTTTTGGCACAATACGCTCATCAATTTGAAGTTGGGTTTCCCTACCGACGTATTCTTTTTCGTCTATACAGGCCGGTTGACACAAATACTCTGCCTATTCATCCTCGGCATGCAGTTGGGCAGACATCGGTTGTTCTACAACGAAGGTCAACACCTGTATTATTGGTATCAGGTGCTGATTGTTTCCGTTGGGATTACTGTGTTGATGAGTCTGACACCGTTTGGTTCATTGGAAAAATGGCTATCTCCTATCTACAATCTCGTTATCCTGTCAAGCATCGTCTCTACCATAGTCACACTCTGGTATGCATATCCAAGATTTCAACGCGTAATGCATCATCTCTGTCTGTTTGGTCGCATGAGCCTGACCAACTATTTGCTGCAATCCATTATAGGTACCATTATTTTCTGTGGTTATGGGTTTGGATACTACCACAAAGTAGGAACCACTTATGCAGCACTTATCGGCATCGTTATGGTCATCGTTCAATATTTATTCTGTCAATATTGGTTCAGGCATCATAGCCGAGGACCTTTAGAAGAGTTATGGAAACGACTGACTTGGCTGTAAGAGTCTGCCATGGTCTAACACGAAAGCTACTGTCGAGCAAAGATAGAGGGATTGTTGGACTATTATAAACGCAAATCGGTCATTGGACATATAATACTGTCATGCATGTAATAAACGGCCGGTTTCGGATAGAGTCGTAGGCGAATAATCTGTTTTATTTGGTATAAAAGGAACGAAAGCACCTCAACAAACGTCTGTAATTTCGGGGTGTTCAAGCCTTTCAGCCTTTTTGAGTTTTCTCACCACTTCACGATAACTATGTCGTATGAGCGACCGTATCAACTCATCGTCAAGGTGGCCATAGAGATTGACTTGGTTCCAGTATTTTTTGTTCCAATGCCATGCCCCTTCAATCTCAACGTATTCTTCTCGTAGTTCAAGTGCACGGTCTGGATTACATTTCATAGTTACCCACTCAGGACGTTCCATATCCATGCACGCAAATATTCTGTCCATGATACGAAACGCAAGCGTCTGGTCATCAAAAGGGAAGTCTTCTGTGACAAGCGGAAGTGACAGACAATAGTCTCTCACCGTTTCAATATTCATAGTCTTTGAAAGGTTAGTTTTCTGAATGTGATGAAATAAAAAAACCCTTCAAAATAAATGAAGGGTCTTATTTCTTTATTGACTTGTATTGTCTTATGCAGGCAGGCTGATAGCCTCTGAAGGACAAACACCAGCGCAAGTTCCACACTCGGTGCAAGCATCTGGGTCAATTGAATACTTGTCGCCCTCAGAGATAGCTCCTACGGGACACTCATCGATACATGTACCGCATGCGATACAGTCATCACCAATTACGTATGCCATAATCTTAATATTTGTTTAGTTAAATGTAAATACTAAATGTTGATGATGCAAAGGTATATATTATTTTCGAAACTACCTAATTTTGATGATTGTTTTTTAGTTTTTTTTGTATTGTAGAAAGCCCAAAACAAATGATCACGACATGGCGATAGGGAAAGAAAAAACATGGAGAATACAATAAATCACTAATAATGAGCGTTATTGTGAATATGAAGACAAGAATCACGATACTACTGACGATATTTCTGACCACAACGCTTACAGGCTTAGCCCAGCAGCGTAGAGTACAGAACAAACCCTATATCGATCAGCGCCCATTGCATTTCGGCATACTGGTAGGCACCCACCTGCAAGACATCGAGATGGATAACGTGGGGCTTCAAACCATCATGAGCGAGGACGGAACACCCCACGAGCGTCTCATCGTGACTGATGCTGACCGATGGAATACCGGTTTCACCGTCGGTGTACTTGCCGATTGGCGCTTACACGAGCATTTGTCGCTCCGTTTATCTCCTGCCCTCCACTTCGGTTCCAACCACATCACATTCCATGATCTGAAGGATACCGATGCAGAAGGGCATCCCCACCCATATACGCAAGACTTGAAAAACACGTATCTGGCAGTGCCTGTAAGCCTCAAGTTCAGTGCCCAGCGTTGGAACAACTATCGTCCCTACCTTACCGCCGGCATCAGTCCGATGGTGAATCTGACGAGTCCTTCGAGCGACTATATCCGTTTGAAGCGCTTCACCACCATGATCGAAGTGGGCTTGGGCTGTGATTTCTACTTACCCTACTTCAAGTGGATTCCCGAACTCAAGTTCTGTTATGGTTTGGGCAATAGTCTTGACCGAGGGCATAAAGACCGTCTGCGCGATGCCAACAAGCAGGCTTTCGCCGGCAGTGTCAGCAGCGCGCAGACAAAGATGGTGGTGCTCACCTTCTATTTTGAATAGAATCCGTCGTCACCGGGTCAATATCTCTGCCAGCCCGATTACTTCAGATTCATCACAATGCGTCCCACGTAGATGGCATGTTTACCATTCTGATCTACAGGCACGTCATGTCCGTCAAGGTCCTTGACATATTCCAAATGTTTCATATAGGTATGGGTATGTCCCCCCAGTACGAGGTCTATATAGCGTGACCCTTGTATCACGTTGGCATCATATTCCTTTCCGTCAGCCCATCCCATGTGTGACACGCAAATCACCACATCACACTTTTCTTTCTTCTTCAGCACCTCAGCTGTTTTGCGTGCTGTTACTATAGGGTCGAGATATTTCACCCCTTCACAGTTTTTGTCAGCCACAAGCCCCTTCATCTTCGGTGACAGTCCGAACACCCCAATTTTCAGTCCGTTGCGATGAAGAACGACATAGGGTTTCACCATATCTTCACAAACCGTACCGGTGAAGTCGTAATTGGCACACACGATAGGGAAGTTCGCCATACGAAACAGTCGTGCCATATTCTCCAGTCCGAAATCAAACTCATGGTTGCCTATCGTAACGGCATCCAGTCCCATGAGATTCATCAGACCGATTTCCACATCCCCCTTAAACATGGTATAGTATGCCGACCCCTGACTGAAGTCTCCACTATCGAAATAGAGGAGGTCTGGATTGCGCTTACGCTCTTCTTTGATCATAGCCACACGTCTCACAAAGCCGCCACGTCCCGCCTTCATCGTATCGGGCAAGTGCTCGCTGACGGGCAGAATGGTGGAATGGGTATCATTGGTATGCAGAATGACAAGTTTCTTAGGTTTCTTTGCCATTGTCTCTGTGGGCACAGCAAAGCACAGGCAGACAGGAAGCATCACAGCCACCAGCATCATCACCTTATTATATAGCATATCTTTCTTATCCATGATATTCATCTTTTTTACGGGTTAGTCTTTTACCGTCACACGGCCTTCAATCTTAGCATCCACTTCACGTCCGAGTCGTGTCTGTTCGCGGAAATAGTTCATAATCACAAACCGCGAATTGTTTTCCGCATTCTGTGGCGAATTGATATTGCGACACTTCTTAAACGCCGTCATATTATCCGTACCGCCGAGGAGGTAGTCGATAGTGGTGATGCGATAGTCCTTAGCCGGATCTATGGGTTCGCCATTGATGGTGGCATCGAGCAGTTCGCCCTTTCTGCTGATAACCAACCGCACAGAATGGCTCAATCCCTCACCGCCCACTCGGGCAATCTCTCTGAAGAGTTGCAACACATCAGCGCCCGACAACGTGGCAAACGCAATCTTATTTTCAAAGGGTGCCACATCGAGGACATCACCGTAAGTCACTTCCCCTTTAGGCAACGCAGCTCTCACACCACCCATATTATATACGGCAAATACAGGTTGCTCACCATAGCTCTCGCCTGCCCACACCAGGATGTCAGCCAGCAGATTAGAGAGGTCACCCTCTGGACGCTGCGCCGTCATATAGTGGGAAGAACGTCCCACGACAGGTCCCATCACGCTATCCACCGTCTGTTTGTAGGGAGCCAGAAACCCCACAGCTTTTTTGTCAGGATGCACATCATAGCGAGCATCCACTAAGATACGCTGTCTTTCTACCGATGCCACCTGATAGCCAGTATGGCATGCAGACACCATGATTGTGGCAGCTGCAAAAGTAATTAAAATTTTCTTCATAACGAATCTGTCTTTCCTGCAAAAGTACGAAAAAGCGGATAATTAGCAAAAAAGAAGAACTAAAAATTGCAAGTGTCGTGAAAAAGCCGTAACTTTGCAGTCGCTTTCCACGTAATCGCTGGCAGGAAGTAACGAGTTGCCTGTTATGTTGCGTAGGAACGATACAACAAATTTAATTTAAAAAACAAAATGGATTTAATTAAAATTGCTGAAGAAGCATTTGCAACCGGCAAGAAGTTTCCAGAGTTCAAGGCTGGTGACACGATCACTGTCGCTTACAAAATTATCGAGGGTTCAAAGGAGCGCATCCAGCTCTACCGTGGTGTTGTAATCAAGATCAACGGTCATGGTGACAAAAAGCGTTTCACTGTTCGCAAGATGTCTGGCACTGTAGGTGTAGAGCGTATCTTCCCTATCGAGTCGCCCAATATCGACAGCATTGAAGTGAACAAGGTTGGTAAGGTTCGCCGCGCTAAGCTTTACTATCTGCGCAAGCTCACTGGTAAGGCAGCACGCATCAAGGAGAAGCGTACCGCTATCGCAAAATAAGACTTTGCGACAAAAGAAAGATAAGGAGAGAGACATCCTGCCATCAGGCAACGGTGTCTCTCTCTTTTTTAGTCCTCATAGTTGGAAGTCCCATCATCATCCCCATGAAGTGCATCTTGAAACGACTGCCAGTCCTGGAATCCTGCCAGGAGCGCCAGTCGGTCAAGCGTCTTACGGTTGGGCTTCTTCACCAACTCCTTCTCCACTGCCTCCAGCAGTTTTCGAAGCGCATGTCTCTTTTTCTCCATAACGGCTGCAAAATTACAAGAAATGTTTCTGACGACCAAACGAAACATCCCCCAAAATGTGTCATTCGGTAAAGAATATCGTTCATTCCGTAAAAATCTGCCGTTAACATCTTGACATCAACAAAAAAATGGTCAACAAGGGTTGTGCATCTGAAATATAATGTTTAATTTTGCAAATACTACAACTCAAAACTGACACCACGCTTTATGATACGCAACCTCATCGTCACCATTCTGTCCTTTGCCGTTGCAGGTCTGTTCGCCCTCTTTGCGTTCAACCTTACGGTATTCAATCCCATAGCCCAGGTGGTAACCGACTTCGAGATGACCGACGTCTATTACCACATCCTCCAGGATGGTGACATCCTCGAAGACAGTCCCGACATTGTCATTGTCGATATGTCCGACCTTTACAGCCGCCGTGAGATAGCAGCCACACTCGATGCCATCGGCAAGCAGAAACCCCGCGTGGTAGGCGTCGATGTGGTGTTTGAAGGACTGAAGGAAGACACTTTGGGCGATGCCATGATCTTTGAGACAGCTGCCAAATACGACAACATCGTCTATTCCTACAAACTGCTCGACTATCAGAACGACAGCATCGGTTATGCCGAATCGGTCCACTCCTTCTTTGCCGAAGCCGTTCCCGTCATGGAGGGCTTCACCAATATGCAGCGCAACCTCTACGGAGGACTGAAGCGCCAACTCAGTCTTGGGCGCCGCTATCAGGGCAAGCTCCAGCCCTCGTTCATCACCAAGGTGGTCAACACCTATCAGGGAAAAGAAATCTACAAGCCCCTCGACAAAGACCTGAACATCAATTTCTCGCCCCGCCACTATCGCGTGATCAATCCCGAAGATGTGAGCAAGAGCGGCGATTTGATCCGCGGCAAGGTGGTGCTCTTCGGCGCCATGAAAGACGAGTACGACATGCACTACACTCCCCTCGGCAAGATTGCCGGAGTGGAACTGTTAGGTTATGCCATCGACACCCTCATCAACCAAACAGAAGTGAAGAGTGCCAGCGGATGGCAGCAGTGGATCATAGCCTTCCTCCTGGTCTTCTTCACCGAGACGATATTCTCCTTCTATAAGAATCGTGTCAGCCGCATCGGCAATCGCTTCTGGCGCTTCCTGCTCTCTGCCACCTTCTTCCGCAGCTATCTCATGTTCCTCTGGATGGCAGTATGGGTATGGCTCGGCTTCATCCTTTTCTTCAAATACAATTTCAGTCTCAACTTCGGATGGGCATTCTCCGCCATAGCCTTCCTGGTATTGGCCGAGGGCATCATCAAAGAAAGTATTGAGGCATACAACTCAAAATAATGCGATATGATGACTCAAAGAATCACCACCCTACTGGTTGCACTTGCCCTGATCACCCTTGCCGCCACGGCGCAAAATGCTCAGAAGAGCACCTCCAACGGCAAGAAATCCACCATCCAGCTCACCCAGCAGTATATCAACTTTCTGAAGAAGAAGGCACAGGGCAAGCAGCAGATAGCCCAGAAGCGGTCGAGCGACCCTGCCACCGTGACGCGCGAGCAGAAAGTCAAGGAGGCTGAAAGTACGCAGGAGAACGATGCCGATGAGTCGTTCGATGATTTCATGGGCGACCTCAACGCCAACTTCGACGATTTCAACCAGTCGATGCAACAGGACTTTGAAAACTTCCGCAACCAGATCAACGAGGCTTATGCCAATTTCCTGCGCGAAGCCTGGAAGCAGTTTGATGCCGATGCCCCCATCCCGCAACCCAAGGAGAAAGACGTGCCGCCCGTCATCAAGCCACAGGAGGACAAGCCGCAGCCGCGACCCCAGGAAGACCGCGTGCTGCCCATCAAGCCCGTGGTGGTCACCATCCCTAAGGCTGAACCGCAGCCCGAACCCATCGAACCCATCGAAGAGCAACCCAAGGGCGACGCACCACAGTATGTCGATTTCACCGTCTTTGGCACCCAGTGCCGCATCCGCTTCGGCGACGAGGAGCGCTTCCGCCTGCCTGCTGTCAACAAGGATGCCATTGCCGACCTGTGGGTCAGGCTCGCCACGCCAGCCTACAACAACACGCTCCACGACTGTCTCCAGCTCCGTCGCGACCATCAGTTCTGCGACTGGGCATACCTCCACCTGCTCGACAGCGCCTCACAGGCCTGTCTGGGCAAGGGCAACGAAGCCACCCTGCTCATGGCGTATCTCTACTGTCAGAGTGGCTACAAGATGCGCATGGGCATTGCCGACAACCGCCTCTTCATGCTCTTCGGCAGCAAACACGTGCTCTTCAACCGGTCCTACTATACCATCGGAGACTGCTACTACTATCCCTACGGCGGCAACGCTGAGAAACTCTACATCTGCGAAGTTCCCTTCCCACAGGAGCAACCCCTCTCCATGCTCCTGCCCCAAGAACAGCGCTTCGACTACGAAGCCTCGGCGCCACGAAGCCTGAAATCGGCAGCCTTCCCCAAGGTACTCGTCGAAGCCACCGTCAACAAGAAAGCGCTCTCCTTCTACGCCAGCTATCCCCCGTCGATGATCAACGAGAATCAGCAGACCCTCTGGGCGATGTATGCCAACATGCCGATGCCCAAAGCCATCAGCCAGACCTTCATGGCGGCGATGAAAGAAAAGATAGCAGGACTCAGCCAACTCGAAGCCATGGAGCGCCTGTTAAACTTCGTCCAGACTGCCTTCGTCTATGAGTACGACGACAAGGTGTGGGGCTGCGACCGCGCCTTCTTCCCCGAAGAAACCCTTTACTACCCCTACTGCGACTGCGAAGACCGTTCCATCCTGCTCTCGCGCATGGTGCGCGACCTGCTCGGCTTGCGCTGCGTCCTCATCCACTACCCCGGCCATTTAGCCATGGCAGTACAGTTCACCGATGATGTCAAGGGCGATTGCATCATGCTCCAGGGCGAGAAATTCACCGTTTGCGACCCCACCTATATCGGCGCCCATGTAGGCGAAACCATGCCGGGCATGAATAATGCCGAGGCCAAAGCCATCTTGCTCGAAAACAAGTAAGCAGACCTCCCACGCTAAAAGACGCCGTAAGATGCAACTTTCTGCCACATTTTTAGTAACTTTGTGGCCGGAAACAAGGAATATACACACTACACAACAATGAAAGAACTACAACTCAAGTACGGATGTAATCCGAACCAAAAGCCTTCGCGCATCTTCATGACCGAGGGCGAACTCCCCATTGAGGTTATCAACGGCCGCCCTGGCTACATCAATTTTCTGGATGCCTTCAACGCCTGGCAACTTGTCAGAGAACTCAAGGCAGCCACCGGTCTGCCGGCAGCCGCTTCCTTCAAGCACGTATCTCCTGCTGGCGCTGCAGTAGGTCTCCCTCTGAGCGACACGCTCAAAAAGATCTATTTCGTTGACGACATTGCCGGACTCGACGCGTCGCCCGTGGCTTGCGCCTATGCCCGTGCCCGCGGTGCCGACCGCATGTCGTCCTATGGCGACTTCGTGGCGCTGTCCGACACCTGCGACGCTGTCACCGCCACCCTGCTGAAGCGCGAAGTCAGCGACGGTGTCATCGCCCCCGACTTCACCCCCGAAGCCATCGAGATTCTCAAGGCCAAGCGCAAGGGCACCTATAATGTCATCAAGATAGACCCCAGCTACGTGCCCGAACCCATCGAGCGCAAACAGGTGTTTGGCATCACCTTCGAGCAGGGCCGCAACGAGATCAAGCTCGACGACCCCGCACTCTTTGAAAACATCCCCACGCAAAACAAGACCTTCACTGCCGAAGCCAAGCGCGACCTCATCATCGCCCTCATCACGCTGAAATACACCCAGAGCAACTCCGTATGCTACGTGAAAGACGGACAGGCCATCGGCATCGGAGCCGGTCAGCAGAGCCGCATCCACTGCACCCGTCTGGCTGGCAACAAGGCTGACATCTGGTGGCTGCGCCAGCATCCCAAAGTCATGGCGCTCCCCTTCAAGGAGGGCATCCGCCGTGCCGACCGCGACAACACCATCGACGTCTATCTCTCAGAAGACGAGCACGACGACGTATTGCGCGACGGCGCCTGGCAGCAGTTCTTCACCCGTCAGCCCGAAGTGCTGACTCTTGAAGAGAAGAAAGCCTGGATTGCCCAGAATACCCGCGTGGCATTAGGTTCCGATGCCTTCTTCCCCTTCGGCGACAATATCGAGCGCGCCCACAAGAGCGGCGTAGAGTATATCGCCCAGGCTGGCGGTTCCGTTCGCGACGACCATGTCATCATGACCTGCGACAAATACTCCATCGCCATGGCATTCATCGGTGTACGCCTGTTCCACCACTAAATCACCCATTGCCCTATGAACATGAACGACGACGATTTCTCTCAGATCCTTGAGCGAGGCATCAGCTTCAAAAAGGGCGGCGGTCCGAAAGCCGACGACGGCAAAGTAAAGACCAAGGCTAAGAAGAAAAAGTATATCACCGGCGCCCATGGCAGCGGTTCAGCGCGCCAGAAGGCAAAATACCGTGAGCAGCGCGCCAACCGCCACAAGAAATAATCGCCCACCGTCGGGCACTGTCACATACCATCAAGCGCAGCAAAACTGCGAAATTCCTTCGGAGTTGCTGCGCTTGAGGGTGTTTGTTATATGGGAAGAGGTCTTGGCCTCTCCATCTTATAAGTCCATCGTCACCGCCTGCCATGGCGACATCAACGTAGAGAGTGAAGTCGGTAAAGGTTCTAAATTCTGGTTCTGGATTCCTGTGGAGATTATTGAAAAGGAATAGAGGGAACGGAGGCTTCGCCCTGTTCTCACATACCAAAATTATATTTTTAAAAATCGAATTATCAGTATATCGCCACAGGAGAGAATATATAAAGTTACGTTAGGAATTGGGAAAAAAGGAACATAATACGAACAATAAAGAACTTATGGCATATTACGGCAACATATTAGAAGAGGAACTAAAAAACAAAGTGGCTCACGACCTCTTTGAAGGTTTCGACACCACTCAAATCATTGGACGCATAGATTTCTGTGTGGCTATTCCAGCAGACCCTCTCGGACTGAACGAGACAGAGCCATTGCTATGGGCAGAAGCTAAAAAGGGTACAAGTCACGATATTTACGAGTCTTTTATCCAGTTGATACTTACATTAGGCAAAGAGCGTCCGCAAAATAAAATCCTACCTCCTACTTTTCTTGGTGCTTTCGATGCCGAGAAGATGGCATTTCTGCCTTATAATACCATCTTGGATGTTCTTCATCAGAACGACTTCAATTGGAATGTTGCTCCAAGTGACCATACTACAAAAGAGTTCAAGCAACTCCAAGAACTGTTGAACGATGCGCTACATCATGGACTTGAAATCTACAACTACGAGAAAGATGCCAAGGAGCTGGTCTATTTCATCAAGAAGAATTTCGCCCTGCGAAAAATAGGAGTGCGCCATATTCGCATCAACAAGAATAACTTTACCCATATCTATCAAAAATGGCTTGAAACAGTAAAGCCAACCATCAATATCGATTGGGAGATGGCCAAGAAAGCCGGTATCATTGATGCAGACTTCTATCTGGCAGATATCCTCTCAAAAGAGAATCATACACTTGTCGAAAAGTTGTTCGTGTTGTTGCAAGATGATCACTATCTGTTAGACCGTAGCATCAACGACTTTGGACTGGAGAATTACACCAAAGCACAATTCAACGACAAACAGCAAGCACATAACCTGTTCTGGAATCGCTATGCCCGCCCGCCACGCCGTGAATATTGGGACGATATCATAAACCGTCGGGATCTGCTTGTTCCTCAAGATGTTCGAGAAAGGAAAGGCTCGTTCTTCACTCCAGCCCCATGGGTAGAACTTTCCCAACAGTATATTGCAGCAGAACTTGGCGAAAACTGGCAAGAGGAATATTACGTATGGGATTGTTGTGCAGGGACAGGAAACCTTTTAGCAGGTCTTACCAATAAGTACAATATTTATGCCTCTACGCTTGACAAGGCTGATGTTCAGGCTATGCTTCAGCGTATTGAAACAATGAATGCTGCGGCACGAGATAAAGATAATGGCGGTGCGAACTTGTTGGAAAATCATGTCTTTCAGTTCGACTTCCTTAATGACCCATTTTTAGATGAGGTGGACAAAGACGGAAACATTACCAAAAAGTCCAAACTCCCCCAGTCATTGCAGGACATCATCAGCGACCCAGAAAAACGGAAAAAATTGGTTGTCTATATCAATCCGCCTTATGCAGAAGCCAGCAACGCCAGAACTGTCACTGGAAGTGGGCAAAACAGGGCAGGTCTTTCAAAGTCAGCCATACAAGAACGATATAAGAATCGATTAGGAAGAGCCGGGAATGAACTGTTCGCACAATTCTATGCACGAATTGTAGATGAACTCCCTACAGCGGTGCTTGCACAATTTTCAAAGTTGAAAATTGTGCAAGCACCCAACTTCCGTGAGTTCCGCATGGCATTCCGGGCGAAGCCCGGTCGATTTTTTTTGGTTCCAGCCAGCACCTTCGATAATGTCAAAGGCGACTTCCCCATTGGTTTCCAGATATGGCATACAGGAACAGAAGAGTATTTCAAACAGGCAGAAGCAGATGTTTACGACACGAAGGGAGAATATATAGGAAAAAAAAATCTGTACTCTTATGATGAAGATTTATTTATAATAAACTGGCTACGTCAATATTACAATAAGAAAGAAAAACATTATGCCTATCTACGATATTTAGGAACAGACTTCCAAAACAACAAAGGTGTCTTTATTACTCTTAAGCCCTCTGATAATGATCTCAAACAAGTTAAAGGGAACTGGATAACTCCGAACAATATAATTCCAATGCTTATTTATTTTGCAGTTCGGCTTTGTATTGAAGCAGATTGGTTAAACGATCGCGATCAATTCCTTTATCCCAATAGTGACTGGCAGACAGACACAGAGTTTCAGGCAGATTGTCTCGTCTATACCCTCTTCCACGGGCAGAACCGTATCAGTAGCGAACACGGCACAAATCATTGGATACCCTTCACAGAAGATGAAGTTAATGCAAAGGAGAAATTCGAGAGCCATTTCATCAGCGACTTTATTCACGGACGAATCAAAAAGACAGTCCGAACAGAAGAAGAGCAAAAGGAATTTGAAAAAAACAGCAAGAACTATCATGTGGCAGATGTCTTTGAAGAGCCAACAACGACAACAACTCTTCTGGATGGCACCACACCACTAAATCTTTCTGATCAGGCAAAAGCCGTGATGGATGCAGGTCGTGAACTTTGGCGCTACTACCATCAGCAACCTATCGCCAAAGATAAGCCCAATGCATCATTCTATGATATCCGTTTTTACTTCCAGGGTATGAAAACCACCAAGAACGGCAAGCAACAGATGAATACAGAAAGTAATGACCCGAAATATACAGCCCTCATCAATGACCTCCGCCAAAAGCAAAAAGAACTGGCAAAACAAATAGAGACAAAAGTTTACAAATACGGTTTTTTAAAGAAATAAAAAAGAGATTATATACTCATTCACTTTGCCTGTTATCTCATAGCTTTATGGATGGTATGCGAAGTGTGGCTACATCATTTGCTGACAAGTTGCAAGTTGCAAGTTATCTGAATATACTAAGCTGTATTTGGCTGGTTCGCAGTTTTTTACTATCTTTGCCCCTAAATGATAGAATATATGAAGAAACTACTATGTATTATTGCGTTGGCATTGGTAATGCTGACAGCATGCGAGAAAGAACTTCAATTTGAGTTCTATGTTGAACTTGCGCTTCTGCAAACTTAGAGTGGGATCTGTAATTCGTATGATAATTTAACATGATGTAAAGTTATAGAATGTGCCATGTGTTATCATTGTAAAGTAATTATTCTTGTGTTTGGTAAAATGATGGAGATGAGGTTTTTGTGTGACTCAGGATGGTGGTTTCATTTTATGCACCTTTTTCGCCATGGCAGGGTTAAAATGCACTCAACTCTGCTCTTCTGACTTTACGAAAACGCTGTATTTAGCCTACTATTGAGGCTGTGAAGGGTTGTGTTTAGGTGCTTGTGGGAGGATGTTTAGGACAGATAGGGTGTGTCTTTGGTGGTTGTTAGGCCGTGTGGCGGCGATGTATTTTTAGAGCCTGCGAGGGGCTTTTGCTGTGGGTGGAATGTGCAGAATGGGTAGAAAAGGCTTGATTCGCCGTGAGAATGTCCTAAGTGGGGCTTTAGTGCTGCTATCTCCCTCGGCAGGAGCAGGGTGTGGGGCAGCATGCTGGTTTGTGGTTACAGAAGGGTATTCTGCCAGCCATGACGGTGGCAAATCGTCGAGTTGCCGATAGTTTCTCGTCGGCATCTCGATCGATATTCGTTGCTCTTTCGTTCGTTTTTTGCTTGTTCCTCGTTCGGTCCTCGATAGGTCTTCGATAGACTAACGAATAACGAACGAGAGAACAACGAGAGACGAACGAGGACCTAACGAGAAGTTAACGGGAATCGAACGAGAAGCGAACGGGAAACCGTGGTCTCTCTGTCGGGACCAGATAACGTGTTGAATTACTTGTTTTGTAAACATAAGTGGTGTTTTAGTTGTAAATTATTTGTTTGACTTTTGGTTTGAAGGTTTCTTTCTTGTTTTTTGAAATCATCCTCGGCTTGAAATACAAATATACAACATGGCACCCCCGGAATGCAAGAGTTTTGGCACATTATGCATAGAGATTTAATTTTATTTAACGCTAATATAGATAATTTTACTTAAAATTATTAAACGCGCACACGGTCACACGGTTTAAACGGATTTTTTGGGTAGCCTGAAGGCTAGATGTTTAGGAGTAGCGAAGACAGAGAGAGAGCTCGGTTTCACTATGCTGAGTCACGACAAAACAAACCATAGGTAAATCTTGGAGGAAATCTTTAATTAGATGTTGCTTCGCAAGAAATATTGTGTATTCGTAGATTATCTCCCAACAAAATCTTTAACTATAATCCTGACTGAAAATGCGTTTGTTTTCTTTGTTTTCTGATCAGAAATCTGCGGTTGCGTCTTCATCCCCCCTACCCCAACTCGACACTGTCAATGCGGAGCCGTACTGTGCCGGCAGGCACGCGCACCGTGACCTCATCGCCAGCCCGATGGTTGAGGAGCGCCTGTGCGATGGGCGACTTGATAGAGATTTTGCCCTCTGCCATATTGGCCTCGTGGGGGCTCACTACGGTATAGGTCATGGAGCGGTTGTTGCCGATATTGGTGAGGGCAACACGGCTCAACAGTCCTACGCTGTCGGTCTTGAGCAGGGCAGGGTCGATGACGCGTGCATTCTCCAGCACGCGCTGCAGGAAACGGATGCGCCCCAACAGGCGACCCTGCTCGCGCTTGGCGGCATGGTACTCGAAGTTTTCGCTGAGGTCGCCCTTGTCGCGCGCTTCTGCAATGGCGTCGCGCACACGGGAGAGTTCTGTGGTTTCAAGGTTGTGGAGTTCGTTGGCTATCTTGTCGAAGCCTTCTTGTGACATGTATTCCATAATAGATAATAAAAAGGGGTTGATGACGGAGGGGCTGATGCACCCTCAAAACTGCAGGGGCTTGCCACGGTAGAAATCGAGGAGGGCTGTCTGGTAGAGGTACTCGTAGCGCGCCTGCACCAGGTCGCTCTCTGCCTTGAGGAGCTGGCTCTTGGCCTCGTTGAACTCGGTGACGGTGGCTTTGCCGTTCTCGTATTTCGCCCGGGTAAGGGTGAAAGCCTCGCTGCCCGACTGGCACGCCAGCAGGCTACTCTCGTATTTGGCCTGTGCTGCCACGGCATTGTAATACACCTGTTGGATCTCCTTATAGAGGCGCTTCTTCACGAGGTCGAGTTGGAGGGCTTGGTTGTCGCGGTCGAGACGTGCCATCCTCACGCTGTTGCGCGTGGTGAAGCGGTTGAAGATGGGGATGCTGAGACTGATTCCGATATACTGAGCGAAATTGTTTTTCAACTGTTTGCCAAACCCGTCGGCAGCCAATCCGCTCGTCTTGTAGTAATTGGTCTGCAGTCCGCCGTTGAGCGACAGCGTGGGGTAATAGCCTGCCTGCGCAATGCGGATGCTGCGGTCGGAGGCATGGAGCCGCAGCTGTTCTGCCTGAACCTCCGGCTTGAGGGCAACAGCCTCGGCAAACACCACTTCGGGACTGGCGGGAATGGCAGCAATCGCCGTTGTCGCCGGGCGCACAATCTGGAAACCGTCAGGCGAAGGGAGTTCGAGCAGTTGGGAGAGGTCGAGCAGCGCCAGTCGGACGTTGCCAGCTGCCTGGGTAGCCGTGGAAAGCGCCTGTCCGAGGGTGGCCTGCTGTTGGGAGAGCTGTGCGATGCTCGCCTTGCCGTGATCGACAAACGACTGGAGGCGCGCCACCTGCATGGAGTCGATAGTCACCTGGCGTTGAGCCACATCGGCAATCTCCATGTTGTAGAGGATCTGCACGTATGCCTGAGCCACCTGCATGCGGATATCGTTTCGGGCTTTCTCCAAATCCTGTGTGGCGGCTTCGAGGTTGAGTTGTCGGAGTTTGACGGTGTTGGGGATTTCAAACCCCGTAAACAGCGGCACGGAGGCAGAGAGCGCCAGCGAGGTGCTACTGGTATTGCGGTCGGCATAGGTATTCTCCATGGTCAGTCCGCGACCGAAGGAGAACGATTCGCTTGCCGACGCATAGAGGTCGGGCAAGCGGCGGTGCTTCGCCGTATGGAGCTGTACCGCCTGTTGGCTGCACTGGTTACGCTGCTGACGGATGCTGATATTGTGTGCCACGGCATAGTCGGCACATTCGCGGAGCGTCCACTGGCGCTGTGACGGAGTCTGCGCCGGCATGGCGGCAGCAGTCAGCAGGGCTGCTGCCATGAGAGCTGTGCGAGAAATGATCTGGTGTTTCATACGCTTATTCCTCCTTGTTATCATCGGCAATGATCTGCGGACCGCGCACCCTGTCTTTGAGGGAGAGTCCCTTCTTAATCTCGATATTCACGCCGTCGCTCAGTCCGGTGACCACAGCCTGGCGGGTATAGGTCTTCTTGTCGGCAGTACCGCGGACGAGATAGACGAAGGTAGAGTCGCCACTGAACTCGATGGCACTCTCCGGTACGGCGATGACCTTTGACGCCTTTGCCAGGACAATCTCGGCATTGGCACTATAGCCCGACCGCACCTTGCCGCCCTCAACAGCATGGACGGCAGCCTTCACCTCAAACTGGTTGGCACCGTTGTTTTCTATAGCTTTCGGAGAGATATATTCCAGACTGGCGTCAAACTTCAGGTCTTGCATGGCACCGATGGTGATCTTCATGGGCATGCCCGCCACGAGGCGTCCCACCTCGGTCTCGTCGATATTGCCACGGAAGATGAGGTCGTTCATGTTTGCCACCGATGCAATGGTGGTACCGTCGTTGAAGGTGTTGCTGAGGATGACGGAGTTGCCCACCTTGACGGGGATGTCGAGGATGACACCGCTGATGGTAGATCGGATGAGGGTGGATGAAGCGTTGGCATTAGACTTCGACACACCGTCGCGCACCACCTCAAGGGCATCCTGTGCAGCCTTCGCCTCTTCGGCGGCCTGCTTCATCTGCTGTCGCACCTTGTCGTATTCGTCAGCCGAGACAAGTTTCTGGTCGTAGAGATTCTTCTCGCGATTGTAATCGACCTCAGCCTGTCGCATATTGAGGGTAGCCAGGCGCACCCGGCTCTCCGCCGAACTGAGCTGTCCCATGTCGGGGATGACCTTCACCTTGGCAATGACTTCGCCAGCCTGCACATAGTCGCCAGCCTCCTTGCATATCTCGGTGATGATGCCGCTGATCTGCGGTTTGATGTTCACCTCGTTGCGCGGTTCTATCTTGCCCGTGATGACGGTTGTTTTGAGGATATCCTCCACCTTCGGAGTATATTCACTATACTGCACCTCCTTGGGCAGCGATTTCTGATAGAGGAACACGAAGGTTCCGATGAATACCAAGGCAACAATAGCTGCGATGATGAGTTTTGAGTATTTCTTCATATCATTTATATGTTTTTGTTTTCTTGTATGGTTAGCTGTGCTTATTCGTCGCGCATGGCATCAACGGGTTTGATGCTCATGGCACGCCATGCGGGAGCGAGTCCTGCCAGTCCGCCCAGCAGACTGAGCAGCAGGGTGGCGATGATAGCCGTCCAGAAGCCCACTTGGAAATGGGCGGCAAGGATACCGTCTTCGGTGCTTGCCAGTTCGATGAGTTGAAGCACACCCACGCCGAAGAGGATGCCACTCATGCCCGCCACGGCAGTCAGGACGATGCTCTCCGACATGATCTGCGAGAGAATCATCTTCGGTGTGGCGCCGATGGCACGGCGGATGCCTATCTCTGTGGTGCGCTCCCTGACCGTCACCATCATGATGTTGGACACACCGATAGCACCTGCCAGCAGCGTGCCTATGCCCACGAGCCATATCAGGAAGTTGACACCGTTGAAGAGATTGTCGAGCATGGCGAAGAGCACCTCGGTATTGAAGGTGGTGATGGCTTTCTCGTCGGTCGGGTCGATCATGTGGGCACGTGCTATGACGGTGCGGATGCGGTCGGTCAGCGTACTCATCACCACTCCAGGTTTGCCCGTCACCGCCAGACTGTGGATCTGGTCACCGGTGTTGTAGGTCTTACGGAAGAGGGTGTAGGGGATGGTGACGAGTTGGTCGGGGCGTCCGCTGATATTGATGCCGTTGACCTTGTAGTCAACACCCACCACGGTATAGTATGCGGCATCGACACGGATGCGCCTGCCACAGGGGTCGCCACCACCGGGGAAGAGTTTCTTATACACCTCCTTGCCGATGACACACACCTTGCGTGCCTGTCTGACGTCCATCTCGTTGATGTAGCGCCCGTAGTACATCACGGGCGGTGCCACCCTGGCATAGTCGTGGTCCACACCGGCGACGGTGGCATCGAAGGAGTACTCCCCCACCACGGCTTTCTTGTTGCCGCCAAACATATAGGGCGTGATGATGTCGAGTTCGGGCACCTGCTGGCGCAAGCGCGTCATGTCATTCTCCACCATCGACACATAGCGGCCCTTGCGGAATCCCTTGTAGGGCTTGGTGGTGTTCTGCGTCCATATCATGGCGGTATTGGTGGCAAAGCCTGCGAAGTTAGACTGCAACATCTCCTTCAGTCCCTGTCCGCCGCCTATAAGGACGATGAGCATGAACACACCCCAGAACACACCGAAGCCTGTGAGGAAGCTGCGGCTCTTGTTGCGGGTGATGGTGTCGAGTATCTCGCGATAGGAATCTATATCAAATTTCATAGGAATGAATATGTTTTATCTGAATGATACATCAGGTCAGTCTGCCCGCAAGGCTTCTATCGGTCGCACGCGGGCTGCCTTGACGGCAGGGATGAGTCCGGCAACGGTTCCTGCCAGTACGATGAGCATGGTGGCTTGGAAGCAGACGTCGAGACCTACGGTGGGATCTACAAACATGGTGGCTTGAAAGAGTCCGGTGTCTATCACCTCGTGGCCGATGGTAGCATCCATATACTCGTTGGCGGCTACGCCAAGCACCATACCTATATAGCCAAAGAAGGAGGTGATGATGACGCTCTCGGTGATGATGAGTTTGAGGATGGACCAGGGCTTGGCGCCAATGGCTTTGCGGATGCCAAACTCACGTGTGCGCTCCTTGACGGTGATGAGCATGATATTGGACACACCCACTATGCCGCTCAACAGCGTGAAGATGCCTATCACCCACAGGGCGACGCGTATCATACGGATGCCTTTTGCCATCTGGATATTATCCATATAACGATTCCAGATGTAGATGGCAGACTCGTCGGCAGGGTCGGCATCGTGCTGGGTGTTAATGGTGGCGCGGTAGCGCTTCTCAAAAGCGTCGTTCTGATCTTCGGTGACCAGGTTCTTGATTTCAAACTGGATGACGCCTACCCAGCCGGCATTGCCCATATAGATGGCATTGAGGGTGTGGTAGGGTATGCAGGCGCTCTGGTTTCTGCTCTGCTTGTCGTCCTTGGTGATGCCCACCACTTGAAACGAGATGTTGCCGACGTTGACCTGCCTGCCTATCAAGGCACGAGGGTCTTTGGTCAACTCTTTGGCTTGTGCTTCGCAGAGCACGATGACCTTGCGGCGCTCCTTCATATCAATATCGTTGATGAAGCGGCCTGCCAGCAGTTCCACCTTATTGATACGTTGGTCGCTGGGATACACACCCGACAGGTCTTGGGCAGAGAGGTAGTTGTCGCCATAGGTGATATTGACCCCATACTTCGACAACAGAGCACCCACCTCCTGGGTATTGTCGGAGAAAGCACGATTGGTAATGTCGAGGTCTTGGGTGCGCAACTGTATGTCACGACCTTCTTTCAGTCCGCGATAGGCTTTAGAGGTATAGCCTCCATACACCTGCATCGAGGTGGAGAGTCGTCTGTCAGACTGTTGCAACTGTGCATTGATGAGTCCGTTGCCTGCGCCCAACAGGAAGATGAGCATGAAGATGCCCCATGCCACGGCAAAACCGGTGAGCGAGGTGCGCAGTTTGTTGCGCTTCGACGTGCTCCATATTTCTTTGATGAGTTCTCGCATAATGTATTATTTCACATAGTCTTTCGACACGAGGTGGTGGTCGAAATTGTTTTCTACACTTCCTATCAGTCCGTCTTTGATATGGATGACCTTATCGGTCTCGTTGGCAACACCACTCTCATGGGTCACCACGACGATGGTCATGCCATCCTTCTGATGGAGCTCCTTGAGCAGATCCATCACCTCGACACTCGTTTTAGAGTCGAGCGCACCCGTCGGTTCGTCGGCAAGGATGATCTGCGGTTTGGTAATGAGGGCACGGGCAATAGCCACACGTTGCTTCTGTCCGCCCGACATCTCGTTGGGGTAGTGGTCTGCCCAGGGTGCCAAACCGAGGCGGTCGAGATATTCCATCGCCATCTGGTGGCGTTTGCGTCTGCCCACGCCCTGATAGAAGAGTGGCAGTTCGACATTCTCCACGGCAGTCTTGAACGAGATGAGGTTGAACGACTGGAAGATGAAGCCTATCATCTTGTTGCGGTATTCTGCGGCACGGGTCTCGCTGAGGTCGCGTATCAATACGTTGTTGAGCAGATATTCGCCCGAATCATAGTTGTCGAGGATGCCGAGGATATTGAGCAGGGTCGATTTGCCTGATCCTGATGCACCCATGATGGACACAAACTCGCCACGGGCTATGTCGAGGTTGATGCCCTTGAGCACGTGGAGCGGTTGTGCGCCCTGATAGGTCTTGTTGAGGTCACTGAGGTGAATCATCTTGTTGGTTTTTATGTTTCATTGTTTCAAACCGATTGTGTGGTTTGAGTTTTTAATGTCTGTTTGACGCATCATAGCGCAAAAAAGTTGCACCATGGCTGATATTTTTTCTATGACAGCCGTTTCTGTGCTACATCAAGGCTGTGCGTCGAGTGCTTGGCGCAATGCCTCATCCACTTCATTGATAGTGATGCCGAGCAACTTCATCTGTCGTGCCAATTCGGGGAGGTGCTGCTTCATAAACTCGGTCTTTCTCACCGTTTGTATCTGGTCTCTTGCACCTTTTGCCACAAAATAGCCCAGTCCGCGCTTGTTATAGATGACACCCTCGGCAGCCAACAGGTCGTAGGCCTTTACCGTGGTATTGGCATTGACCTCCAATAGCACAGCATATTCTCTGACACTGGGAATGCGTCCGTCTTCCTCATACATTTGTGCCAGAATCTCATCACAGAGGCGGTCGGCTATCTGTACATAGATGGCTTTATCATTACTGAAATTCATAGCAGTTTTCTTTTTGTTTATAAATTGATCCATCTGTTGCAGATGACCTGCATACGGGTGAACACCTTATAGGATAGCCAATACTGAAAACCTGCGAGCAGCAGTTCGGCTATGAGGAGACAAAAGATCCAGCTGTTGTCACCATGCATCAGGCAGGTCGTTATAGTGCCTGGTACACTCTCAATCACATAGATCACCAGATAGATCATCACGATGAAGAGGATGCCTGACACCACAATGGTGTGCTTGCGGAAGAGGGTTCCACAAAGGATGAAGAAACTATGGACGAGCACTCCACAGGTCATGATCAGCAGAGACAGCATTAGGGCGCCGGCGGAATCGATGCTTTCTATAAAAGTAGTCCATATTTTCCATAGCAATGCCATGATAGAGAGGCATACGCTCTGATGGTGACCGGGCAGGAGTACGAAACTGAATATCAGTTGCACCAGGTCAGATACTACGATGGCGGTGATCATTGCGACGGCAGCACCAAGCGTAGAGAAAAGGAATCTGCTGATATACTTTTCAAGATTGCTGGCTGGCAGCATCAGAAACTGTTCGCGCTGTCCAGTGGTCTTCATCACCATGAATATCTGTGTGGCCATCATATACATGGCTATGCTGAAAATCATTAAAACATATTGTGACATCCCCCAATAGCTAAGGTCGATGGTATCGGGAAAAAGCTGATACTGCTTGCTCAACTGATACAGCTGCATGATAAAGAAGGGCAACAGGGCGAAGGTCATGCCAAGCATCATGTTCAGATAGCTCTTCAAGTTGGTAAACATATCCCAACGCATCACCATCAGCAATCGGCTGAATTGAAAATTATTGTTCTTTGTATTCATTGTTAATTTGGTTTGTTTATCTCAGTTTTCCAGTGATTACTGCATTAAACAGCAATTCGAGATTCATCGGTGTTTCATTGTCGGCGGGCTGTCGGCGGACTATCACGGCATTACCCTGCAAACTGGGTTCTGCATAGAGCACGCTATCGTCCATCTCTGCCGGAGTGCGGTATTCAAACTTGTAGTCATCGCTGATATCGCTTACCGAAGCATTGAGCAAGAGATTGCTCTGACTGAGGATCAGCACGTGGTCGAGCAACGACTCTATGTCGTGCACCTGATGGGTGGAGATAATCAGGATGCGGTCGTCGGTCATATTGTTGGCTATGACCTTGCGAAACTGACTCTTCGAGGGGATGTCGAGACCGTTGGTAGGCTCGTCCATCAGGAGCAAGCGAGTGCCTGTGGCAAGTGCAAAACTCATGAAGGCTTTCTTCTTCTGACCCATCGAGAGTTGGTGGAGCTTGGTTTGGCGAGACAATTCAAAGTCTGCCAGACAGCGTTCAAGTACCTCTTCGCTGAAATGCGGATAGAATCCCTTGTTCATCTTCACGTAGGTGTCGAGGGTCACTGGAGGTAGCGCAAACTCTTCGGGTACCATGAAAATATCTTCCAACATAGCGGACCGGCGGTCGCTGGCTAATACTCCGTCAATGAACACACCACCCTTCTTGGGGCGCAACAAGCCACAAAGCAGATAAAGCAACGTACTCTTGCCTGTGCCGTTCTTGCCAAGAAGCCCATAGATTTTGTTGTCTGTCAGTTGCAGACTGAAGTCGGAAAAGACCTCACGTTTCGTTCCAACATAATTGAAACTTAAGTTTTCTACTTGTATCATATTCTTGCGTGTTTGGTGTATTGCTGTAATAGTACACCGCAAAGGTATGTATTATTCGAATACCATCCAACATTTTCAGCCATTTTTTTTGCACTGCACACAACATTTAACATTTACACCTTAATATATAAAGGGCATCGGGCGATGAGGTGGAAAAGATGTGCCGCTGTGGTGGGATTTATTCATTTCAGTATTACGCAAGGACTGTTTCCACGAACAGCCCGTGCGACACTTCGTACACAGCAGTCGATACGTACCGCAATCCATGGACTTACGATCTTCGAGAAACGCTTGTTGGACAAGAAAACTGCTTTTTGTTTGCTTGTTTGCAAGAAATGGAGTACTTTTGCAAACCGTTTCAACAACAAAGAAAGACATGAACACAATAAAACACATGCAGGCTGTCAGCCGCCTGTTGGCTGCCCACGCTTCAGTATTTGTCATAGGCGTGGCACTCGTCACCTTCTTTTTCCCGCATCTCTTCGACTGGGTGCGTGGCACAACCCAAACCGTCATTCTCGGCATCATCATGCTCACCATGGGTCTGACGCTCACCACCGATGATTTCCGCATCCTGGCACAACGGCCGCTTGACGTATTGATTGGTACCAGTGCGCAATTTTTCATCATGCCTGCCGTAGCATGGCTGCTGGTACATGTATGGCACCTCGATGCCCCGTTAGCCTTGGGCATTCTCTTGGTAGGATGCTGTCCGGGTGGTGTGTCAAGCAACATCATGAGTTATCTCTGCCATGGCGATGTGGCTTTCTCGGTAGGCATGACATGTGCCTCAACACTCCTTGCACCGGTAATGACACCACTGCTGATGCAGATTACAGCAGGCGAAATCATCCACATCGATGCCGTCGGCATGTTCATCAATATTCTGATTGTGACCATCATACCTGTGACAATAGGTTGTGCACTCAACAAGATCTACAGCCGAAAGGCATGTTTTCCCACCATACAGAGTCTCATGCCGGGCATTAGTGTCACTTGTCTCGCCATCATCGTGGGCGGTGTCATCTCTACAGTCCATGACGATCTGTTGGAAGGCGGCGTGATGCTCTTCTTCTGGACCTTTGCCGTGGTGTTCTGCCACAATTCATTGGGCTATCTGTTAGGATGGTTTGCCGGACGCGCAGCCGGTTTCAATACTGCCAAGAAGCGCACCATCAGTATTGAGGTGGGTATGCAGAATGCCGGTCTTGCCACGGTATTGGCAAGCAATTTCTTTGCTACACAACCGCTCGCCGTATTGCCATGCGCCATCAGTTGTGCGTGGCACAGCATTTCAGGCACCATCCTTGCCGGGCTTTACCTGAAGAATGACAAGCGCAAGGAGCAAGCCAACTGAAGCAGTAACACATAGCCTATCATACCTACATCACATCGTCCCACCTCTTCAATCTATGGATTGGAATGGTGGGATGATGGTTAAAAAAACACAAGAAAACCTATCAAACGACACAAGGTAACGGATTAATCCGTAACTTTGTGGTGATAACCATATTATTATAAACTAAATTATTCAGAGCTATGGCAACAAAGAAAAGAGAAATTTACCGATGCACCATCTGCGGAAATATCGTAGAGGTGTTGCACGAAGGTGCTGAAATGTCATGCTGCGGAAAAATCATGCAGCGTATGAACGAGAAAGGTATCGATGGTGCTGTAGAGAAACATGTGCCCATAGTAGAGCGCATTGAAGGCGGCTACCGCGTCAGCGTGGGGAGTGTGGAACACCCCATGACACCTGAACACCACATCGAATGGATTGAACTGCTGACCGACCGTGACGTGATGCGCCATGAGTTGAAGCCCGGAGAGGCTCCCGTGGCTGAATTCATAACCGATGCGAAAATGGTTACGGCACGTGAATACTGCAACCTCCACGGACTCTGGAGAGGCTGACAACTGACGCTGACAAGGCGGACAACTGACTTTTGCGAGGCTGACAAATCATTTCCGCCATCCACGCATCATCCGCGTTGATCGGCTCCCCACATCATTTTTTCGCGCAGGGTATGGAAGTATTTCTGACCTGCGCGCTTCACTACCTTCACCCGGTATGGGGCTTTACGAAGCGTCAGTCGGGTGGAATCGGACAATTTCTCCGAACGACCGTCGAGTGCCACCAGGAAATTGTGGGAACGGCTCTCTACGGTGAGGGTGATTTCTGAATCTTCGGAAAGTACCAAAGGACGCACATTGAGCGAATGGGGGGCTACCGCCGTGATGGAAAACACATGGGTGCCGGGCACGATGATCGGACCGCCCACTGAAAGGGAATACGCCGTACTGCCGGTTGGCGTACTGATGACCAGTCCGTCAGCCTGATAGGTTGTCACGTAGTCGCCATTGATCGTGGTGCGCACAGTAATCATCGCTGCCACATCACGCTTGAGGATGGCCACATCATTCAGCGCAAAAGGACATCCTGCCAACGGCTGTCCGTCGGTCTCTACCTGTAGCACCGTACGGGTATCGATAGCATAGTCGCCCTCATAGATGGCTTGCACCATGGGATCTATCTCCGGTGGATTGATATCTGCAAGGAATCCAAGTCTTCCAGTGTTGACACCGATGATGGGAATTTGCTTTTCTCCCACCATAGAAGCGGTTTTCAGAAAAGTACCATCACCACCCATCGACACCGTAAAGTCCGCTTCAAAATCATTGCCGTCAAACACCTCTACCCCATCAAGTGACAGGTGCTGACCATGAACGAGGAATCGATGGAACTCGCGCTCCATACATACTTCAGCCTCATGCATAGCTAAACAATTCAGTATCTTTTGTACAGATGCCGACTTTTTAGCTTGGTAGGTGTTGCCGACAATGGCAAATCGCAGTTTTCTTGAAGTCATATAAAAAATCTAATTTATTAGGCGTTAATTCACAAAGTTTTAGTACCTTTGCGCTGAATATACGCCACAAAATTAGTATTTTTTGGCGAAACATCACTATCTGTTAAGACAAATTTTTGAAGAAGATGACAAAACTAAGCGTAAACATCAATAAAGTGGCTACTCTGCGCAATGCACGAGGAGGCAACAACCCTGATGTCATCGAGGCTGCACGCAACATCGAATCGTTTGGTGGACAAGGCATTACCGTACACCCACGCCCCGACGAGCGTCACATACGCTATCAGGACGTGCGCGACCTGCGCCCCATCATCACCACAGAGTTTAACATCGAGGGAAATCCCATCGACTCGTTTGTCAAACTGGTTCTGGAAGTTGTACCCACACAGGTGACACTTGTGCCCGACGGTCACGACCAAATCACCTCCAACCACGGTTGGGATACACTGGAAAACCGCAATTTCCTGACCGACATCTGCCACACCTTCTCACAGGCTGGCATACGCACCAGCATCTTTGTGGATGCTGATCCGAAGATGGTGGAAGGGGCAAAGGCATGCGGAGCAGACCGCGTAGAACTCTACACCGAGCCTTACGCTTCAGGATACAACAGCAATAGAGAGGCTGCCATTGCTCCTTTTGTGGCTGCTGCAGAGGAGGCACGACGCATAGGCTTAGGCCTCAACGCCGGCCATGACCTTTCGCTCGAAAACCTCCACTATTTCCATTCTCGCATTCCTTGGACCGACGAGGTGAGCATCGGACATGCACTCATCTGCGATGCACTCTACATGGGACTGAAACCTACCGTCGAGAAATATCTCATCGCACTGAAATAAGCATACGGCCACTATGGGCATCATATTCAGAAAACTAACCAACACATGATATAACTATGGCAAAAGCATACGTATTCCTTGCTACGGGATTTGAAGACATCGAAGCGCTTATCCCTGTTGACATCTGGCGTCGTGGCGGTATCGAAGTCACTACCGTCAGCGTTACCGGTCAGAACGTTGTGACATCAGCACACGGTGTGAACATCGAGGCTGATACTTGTTTCGAACAGTGCGACTTGACTGATGCCGACCTGCTGTTTCTGCCGGGTGGTATGCCTGGTGCTACCAACCTCTATCAATGCAAGCCGCTCTGCGAAGCACTGTGCAAGCAGGCGGAAGAGGGACGACTCGTGGCAGCCATCTGCGCATCGCCTGCAGTAGTATTGGCAGCTATCGGACTGCTCGACGGCAAGAAAGCCACGTGCTATCCGGGATTTGAAGGCAGTATGACCAACACGCATTACACGGCTGACCTGGTGACCATCGACGGCAATATCACCACCGGTGAAGGGCCTGCGGCAGCATTCCCATTTGCCTACGAACTGCTGGCACAGCTCAAAGGTGTGGATGTGGCAGATGCCATTGCAGAAGGTATGCGCTATAAACACCTCATGGGATGACCGACTATATCATCATCGTAGCCGGTGGCAAAGGACTGCGCATGGGCAGCGACATTCCCAAACAGTTTCTCCCCATCGGCGGAAAACCCGTGCTGATGCGCACTATCGAACGCTTCCACCATTTTTCGGAAGCGCTCCGGATTATCCTTGTGTTGCCTAAAGCCCAACAGACCTACTGGCATGAGCTGTGTGGGCAGTATCAGTTTGACGTGCCCTACATGTTGGCTGACGGCGGCGAGACTCGCTTCCATAGTGTGCAACACGGACTGGCACTCATCCCCGATGATGCACAGGGTGTGGTCGGTGTGCACGACGGTGTGCGCCCATTCCCTGCTATTGATGTCATTCGCCGCTGCTACGACACGGCACACACGGCAAAAGCGGTGATTCCGGTAACTCCGGTGGTTGAGACTTTACGCCACATCACCGAGGGCACAAAGCCCAGAGGCGACTACCGTTTGGTGCAAACTCCACAAACTTTCGACATCCAACTACTGAAGGCTGCCAACCGCCAACCTTTCTCCGAGGCGTTTACCGACGATGCGTCGGTGGTAGAGTCCTATGGACATGCCATCACAATGGTAGAGGGCAACCGAGAAAATATCAAGATTACCACTCCCTTTGACTTGGCTATTGCCGAAACGCTCTGCCGATGACCGACATACTGCAACAGGATATCCAGTATATGGCGGGGGTTGGACCCAACCGCAAAAAGGTGCTTAGCGAAGAACTGGGTATCAATACCCTTGGCGACCTGTTGCAATATTACCCCTACAAACATATCGACAGAAGTAGAATCTATACCATCCACGAACTGACGGGCGACATGCCGTTTGTCCAAGTATGCGGCAGAATACTCAGTTTCGAGTCGTTTGACATGGGACACCGCAAGACGCGCGTAGTGGCTCACCTATCCGATGGCACGGGCGTGATGGACCTTACCTGGTTCAACTATGCCAAGGATGTGCCCAAACGCTACAAAACGGGCATTCCATACATCGTTTTCGGGCGACCCACCGTATATAACGGCAGGGTACAGGTGGTGCATCCTGACCTTGAACCTGCCGAAAACATCCAACTCTCGGATATGGGGATGCAACCCTACTACAATACGACAGAGAAGATGAAGAAACGTGGGTTGAACTCACGGGCGCTCGACAAGATGACCAAAACACTACTCGATTTGCTCAAGCAGCCTATTGCCGAGACACTACCCGACTTCATCACGCGCCCCAACCACCTGATCAGCCGAGACGAGGCGTTGCGACAGATTCACTATCCGCACAATGCCAAAGAACTGGAACGCGCACGGCTGCGACTCAAATTTGAAGAACTTTTCTACGTTCAGCTTAATATATTAAGGTACGCGAGCGATCATCGGCGCAAATACCGCGGCTATGTTTTCTCGCATATCGGCGAGTGCTTCAACGGTTTCTACCATAACCACCTGCCCTTCCAACTGACCGAAGCACAGAAACGAGTGCTCCGTGAGATACGCAAAGACACTGCTTCGGGCAGACAGATGAATCGGTTGCTACAAGGCGACGTGGGTTCGGGCAAGACACTGGTGGCACTCATGACCATGCTGATGGCACTCGACAATGGCTATCAAGCCTGTATCATGGCGCCAACCGAGATTCTTGCCGAACAACACCTGCGCACCATCAGCAGCTTTCTTGAGGGTATGGACATCAGCGTCGGACTGCTGACGGGTATGGTGAAAGGCAAACGGCGAGAACAAGTACTCAACGATCTGGCTGACGGGACGTTGCAGATTCTCGTGGGCACCCATGCCGTGATAGAAGACACGGTACAGTTTGCACGACTGGGCATGGTGGTGGTCGATGAACAACACCGTTTCGGTGTGGCACAACGCGCCAAACTATGGAGCAAAAGCGACAATCCGCCACATATCCTCGTAATGACAGCCACACCCATTCCGCGCACCCTGGCTATGACACTCTACGGCGATCTCGATGTCAGCATCATCGATGAACTGCCGCCAGGACGCAAGCCCGTGGTCACCACCCATGCCTTCGACAGCCGAATACCATCGCTCTACGATGGACTGCGCAAGCAGATGCAACAGGGACGACAGGTCTATGTGGTCTTTCCGCTTATCGAAGAGAGCGAGCGCATCGACTTGAAAAGCCTGGAAGATGGCTATGCCACGCTGTGTCAGGTGTTTCCGGAATACCGACTGAGCAAGGTACACGGCAAGATGAAAGCCAAGGAGAAAGACGAAGAGATGCAGCGCTTTGCACGCGGTGAGACACAGATGCTCGTGGCAACGACCGTGATTGAGGTGGGAGTCAACGTGCCCAATGCCTCGGTGATGGTCATCATGGAGGCGCAACGCTTCGGACTCAGCCAGCTCCACCAACTGCGCGGACGTGTGGGCAGAGGTGCCGAACAGAGCTACTGCATCCTTGTGACCTCACCCAAACTGGCTGAAGAGACGCGCAAGCGCATAGACATCATGTGTGAGACCAACGATGGTTTCCGCATTGCCGAAGCCGACTTGAAACTGCGTGGACCGGGCGATCTGGAGGGAACACAGCAGAGCGGCATGGCTTTCGACCTCAAAATTGCCGATATCGCACGCGACGGACAGATTGTACAGATGGCACGCGACGAGGCACAACGCATCATCGACGCCGACCCCACCTGTCAGTCGGAGCGCTACCACATGCTTTGGGACCGTCTGCGCCAACTTCGCAAGACCAATATCAACTGGTCTGCCATCTCGTAAAAAGTGGGGAAAACGAACTGGGAAAATCTATTTTTCCCATAGAAAATGCACGATCGTCCCATAAAAACGAGGGCAAAAACAGGCAAAAGACTACCTGCGACAAATCAAAAAAAAGGCAAAATCCGCTACGTAAAGTGTTAAATTACACACAAATAGTGTTAACACTTTACCGATTTTAGAAATAATTTCGTAACTTTGCACCGTTCTGTTTTTATTGAAACCGAACGAGAATACGAACCGAAAAGAATAATTATGTTTTTTAAAAATCTAAAGAAAATAGCATTCCTAACCGTTGCAACCGTATGTACTCTCCCGACGATGGGACAGGATCTGTTGGCACGTCAGGCCCCTATAGACAGAAAGATGAAAGCAGTAGATAGCATGGCTCTCCGTCGCCTCATTCAGGCAGAGAGCTATGAATCACCAGCTGCCGACCTCTATAACGACTGGGATAACAGATATGCCCATAAGGCAACCAACCTCCCCGACACTTTCCGCATCAACCTGCGCAACTTCTGCATGCCCACCACCAACCGCGTTATCACCAGCAACTTCGGTTCGCGTTGGGGACGCCAACATAAGGGACTGGACATCAAAGTATATATCGGCGATACCATCCGCGCTGCCTTCAGTGGCAAGGTGCGCATCGTGCGCTACGAAGGACGTGGCTACGGAAAATACGTAGTCATCAGACACAACAACGGACTGGAGACCATCTACGGTCACATGTCTGCACAATTGGTGGCTGAAAACCAAGAGGTGCGTGCCGGAGATCCCATCGGACTGGGCGGAAACACCGGACGCAGCACTGGTTCACACCTCCACTTCGAGACGCGTCTGTGTGGCATAGCACTCAACCCTGCCCTGATGTTCGACTTCAGAAACCAAGACGTGGTTGACGACTACTATGTATTCCGCAAATCTACCTACAATCGCGAGTCGGCAGAAGCTACCCGTCTGCGTGGTGTAGCCGGCGGCAGTTCATTTGGCGACGACCTCGATTTTGCTGACAACAGCACTCCTGCTGCACGCCAGAAGGCCACAAGCAGCAGCTCTGCAGCAGCTCGTTTCCACAAAGTATCAAAGGGTGAATCGCTCTATTCTATCGCTCGCAAGCGCGGTACATCTGTTGATGCCATCTGCAAACTGAATCACATCAGCAAGAGCACCAGACTCAGACCAGGTCAAATCCTGAAATATAACTAAACCAACCAAATAACCTAAACTAAAGAAAATGAAACAGAAAATTCTACTATGCATCATGCTTGTGTTGCTGTCCTCTGTGGATATGACATGGGCAAAAGGCAAGAGAAAGAAGACAAGAAAGACCCAACGCACCGAAACTGTCTATGAAGAGATAGAGAATTTCGACTTCTTATATACCGATGATTATGACGGTACGGCAACATTTGCCACTTCAAACAGCATCATGGATCAGGCCACAGCTCTCATCGGCACACGCTATCGCAGCGGAAGCAAAGGCCCTTACGCCTTCGACTGCTCTGGTTTCACCAGCTATGTGTTTGGACAACACGATATCAACATCGGCAGTTCGTCGCGCGACCAGTATGCACGCAACATCCCCATCAAGCGCTGGGAGATGCAACGTGGCGACTTGGTGTTCTTCACCAGTCCTCGCTCCGGACGCGGTGTAGGTCACGTAGGTATTGTGATGGACTATGATCCCATCAACAACACCTTCACCTTTATCCACGCCAGCACCAACGAAGGTGTGAAAATCAGCAGTTCTACCGAAGGCTACTATAATCGCCGCTATGTAGGCGCACGCCGCGTGGCGAAGTAACAGCATCTTCATGTTCCGATTATTACTCACTCTTACTATATGGGCAGGTCATTCTTTGACCTGCCTTTCTGCTTCACTGACCATCGCTCTTACGGGAGATATCATGATGGGCACCACCTATCCCACACCACGACTACCGCGAGGGGATGGCAAATACCTGTTTCGCGACACACGCGACATCCTCAGGCAAGCCGACTTGGCAGTGGGCAATCTTGAAGGAACGCTATGCGACAAGGGTGAAACACGCAAGGAGGGCAAAGCCAACAACTATGCTTTTCGCACACCAACAAGCTACGCCTGGTGGCTGAAGGATGCCGGCTACGACTTTGTGAGCATGGCAAACAACCATAGTTTCGACTTCGGCATAGAGGGAGTCATATCCACCGAGCACGCTTTGCGACAGCAGGGCATCGCCTTTGCAGGCATTGCCGGACGATCGGAAACAGCCGTTGTCATGCGCCAAGGTGTGCGCATCGGTCTCTGCGCCTTAGGCCACAACAGCTATACAGTCAGTCATCTCGACCTGAAGAAAGTGGGTAAACTGTTGAAACAGCTGCGCCAACAGTGCGACATCATCATCGTTTCGTTCCACGGTGGAGCCGAGGGGACGGCACAGAGTCATGTACCCAACGGCATGGAGGGCTTTCTGGGCGAGCGTCGTGGAGCATTGCGCCAACTGGCACACTACTGCATTGACCACGGTGCCGACGTGGTTTATGGTCACGGTCCGCATGTGGTTAGGGGCATTGAAGTCTATAAAGGACGGTTCATTGCCTACAGTCTGGGCAATTTCTGCACACCCTTCGGCATCAGTCTGCAAGGTGTTTCCGGCTACGCACCTATAGTGACGGTGACAATCGACCACAAGGGCAGATTTCAAAAAGGTCGCATCTATTCGTTCATACAAAGCTACGGCGCAGGTCCGCGCAAGCAAGATGGTAAGCGTTTCTTGATGGCACACCAGATGAAAGCACTATCCGAAACCGATTTCCCACATAGTGATGCATGGATAGATCTGCGTGGAAACATCGGACTGATACGTTACACACGACGTTCTCTGACCACCATTTGACCACCAGCCGATACCACATTCCTCCCTTGCAATTATCACCTGGCATTGCAAATCAAATTGATTTCCTCAGCAAATCAATTTGTTTTCCTCAGCAAATCAATTTACTTTCCTCAGCAAATCAATTTACTTTCCTCAGCAAATCAATTTACTTGCCTCAGCAAATTGACTTAATACAGATTTACTTTACACCGTTTTAACAATTAAAAAACAGTGTAAATGATGAAAAAGGAACGTAGAGCAGCTCGTCATTTTGACGATCAATTCCGTTTGAGTGTATTAAAGGATTATTA
>NZ_NPJE01000021.1:0-975 GCF_002251205.1 Prevotella sp. P3-92
TGAAAACGTCATTTTCTTGAAAATGTGCACTATTGCCCGTTGTGGGAGCCAGATAGCATGAGTAACTTTGCACCGTCAAAATAAACGAGTGTAAACCTAATTGTTATAAAGTAAGCATTCCGTAAACCACGTATAGATGGTTATGGAATACTTTTTATATAGTCCGCTAAATGGGAATTTACAATTCTGATATACTTCAGATGTAGGTTGCCGTTTCTAAAGCAATATAAAGTTTGTTTAAACTATGGTTGGCATTGTTCAAGCCTTTGGCTTCATATCCATTTGTATCCAAAATGTCACCTGTTTCAAAAAAAAGCATACAACTTCAAATTGTAGAAGTCGCACACAGATTGAACTCCAGCCAATTCCATTTCTACAGCGATGCACCCTTCTTCCATACGTTTGCGTACAAGTCCTTTTGTTTCTCTGATCATCGAATCTGTCGTCCATATTTTACCTGTAATATATGGTACAGATAATTTGTCGAAAATTATGGAAAGTTCCTTGCTTGCGGCTATATCAATATAGTCGGATGGTGCTGCAAAATAATATGAACACCCGTCCCCTCTGTAACTTTGTGTCGGTATGATAAATCTACCTTGTGTGGTTGTACGGTCAAGACTGCCACAGGAACCGAACATAATGAACTTTGATGCTCCAGTTAGCCAGCTTGCAAGATGACATTGAGAGGATGCTACTGCTGAACCTATTCCTGACAGGTAGAAAGTTATCGTAACTCCTTTATAAGTTGTTTTATAGATATGCGTATCGCCATTGCAAGCCGGCATAGTTGCAATAATTTCAGATTCGTAGGAATCAAGTAAATGCCGATGAATCTCCTTCGAGAATATTATCAGGCATATATCTGCAAAATCTCCACGTCTGCCGTAGAAATCAAACAGATTGATCATTGGTTCAGTTTCAATATCATAACTATCAGTAATCATAGCATATTGAATCAGATGTGAGTTTTAT
>NZ_NPJE01000022.1:0-20268 GCF_002251205.1 Prevotella sp. P3-92
CAACTTCAATCCCGTTATCGCAAGATACTATATGCGACTCGTAGAACGTGGAAAGAAGAAGCAGGTTGCACTGAATAATGTAAAGAACAAACTCATACGTTTGGTCACTGCTATGGTCCGAAATCGCCAAATTTTCTCACCAGAATATAAAATATCAGCATAAATTAAAAATAATGGTCAAAATATTTGGATTTTAACATAGAAAGCGGATTTTTTGGCATTGGTGCTTCCTAGGCAGTGGTGAAATGTCACACAGATATCAATCATCGGAATTTAGACGGATGTTTTGGGGTTGCCTACGGCAAGATGTTTTGGAGTAGCGAAGACAGAGTGAGAGCGCGCTTTCACTATGCTGAGTCACGACAAAACAAACCATAGGTAAATCTTTGGAGGAAATCTTTTTGAAGAAGTTGCTTCGCAAGAAATATTTTTTTGCAATGATATATATGTTGGCACAAATAATCACGAAAAAAACGAGCAACTATTGTAGGTTGCTCATTTTGCGATACTTATTGCAGATGGAGGTATATTCCCCATTGTATATACTGCATCTTCACTTCTTGGGTCAAATGAAAATTTTGCATTATCTATTAGTTTGGTTGTATAATCTTTAGTAGGGATTTTCCCCGATGGTTTAGGGAAAAACCTTTGCGAAACATCGGGAAAATGTTTTCCTTTGCATCGAGAACAAGATAAAACCCTTGCAAAAGGTCTGGTGAAAACCAAAGAGTAATAACAATTAAAATATAGGAGATAAAGGTATGAAGAAGATGATGATAGCCCTGATGAGTCTGCTGACATTCGCAGCTACAGGCAACGCTATGAGTTACGAGCAAGCCCGTAACGAGGCTTTGTTCCTGACCGACAAAATGGCTTACGAACTCAATCTCACAGAAGACCAGTATGAGGCCGTCTATGAAATCAACCTTGACTATCTGATGGGCGTTACAAGTTACGATGATGTTTATGCGCTGGGATGGGAGCGCCGCAATAGCGACTTGGCTTTCGTTCTGTTCGACTGGCAACTGACCGCCTACCGAACTGCTTCATATTTCTATCGTCCACTCTACTGGCATGGAGGATATTGGCACTTCGGCATTTATGCCCGCTATCCACGTCGCGACTTCTTCTATTTCGGGCGTCCAGTATTCTACGCTTCCTATCGAGGCGGGCACTCTTGGCGAATGAACGGAAACCGCAGTTGGTATCAGCCACGCCGCCATATCTATGCACCCAAACATCATCGCAACCACTTCGGTATGAAGGATGGTTGGGATCGAGGTGACTTCCGTAATAATCACCATAGCATGCGCAATAGTTCTACACGTACCACAGTAAACCGCGACTGGCGACAGAATAACTCACACCATCGCTATATTGACAGGAGAAACGACAACGACCGTAATTGGAGCAGCAATCGCGACAACAACAGAAACAACGACCGTGGTTGGAACAGCAATCGCGACAACAATAGAAACAACGACCGCGGCTGGAACAGCAATCGCGATAACAACAGAAACGGACAATCGTTGGGAGGATACCGCAGTCGTGAAAATGACAGAAAAAGCACATTAGGCGGTAGCAACAACAGCCGTCCTACCACCAGTAGCAACCATTCTTTTGGTAGCGGAAACCGTTCATTCGGCAGCGGCGCCACCCGCTCTGTCGGCAACAGCAGTAGCAATAACGGCGGAGGCCGCAGCACGGGCGGAGGCCACAGTTACGGCGGACGTCGATAACATACGCACTTCAGCATTCATCACCCGTTGCACTTCACGCATCGGACAATGGGCATAGACAGCAAGGATAGCTTTGTTGATAATGCCATGACCCACAGCCACCACCCGTTGATCGGGATAGGTGGCTGTTATATATTCTAAGAAATCGACAGCACGCATCATCATCGTTTCCTCACTTTCCACATCATCAGGCCATACCAATCCTTTTAGATCAGGTATGAAACGTCCAGTAAAAGCTCCCCAGTCGCGCTCACGAAGCAGAGGTGTAGTAACAACTGGCAAGTGATGCGGCCGTGCTATGATTTCAGCAGTTTCCACCGCCCGATGTAAATCGCTTGCCACAACAGCATCGATGGGTTCCTCTGCCAACCGCTTGCTGACGGTTTCTGCCTGTTGGATGCCATGATCATTAAGTTTACCTTGGGTCTGCCCTTGCATGATCTGCCGGGCATTATCAACGGTCTCGCCGTGACGGATGAGATAGATGGTAGTCATTCTGCTAATATTCCTACATGAAGAGGTACTACATCTGTACCCATATCAGCCAATGCCTGCGACATGTGGCGCAGTTTGCTGAGATATTTTTCCGTATTCCATGGCGTTTTGCTCGAAGGCAGATACTCATAGTCATTATGTCCGACATCATGGCAGGTGTCGAAAAGATTTTCAAGATTGTAAAAACCAATGGCATGTACTGCCGTCTTCTTATTTTGTGCACCAACTATATTAATTCCTGCCAACAGCAGGAACACCAAGGCCACCCCTGACTTTCTCATTGTGATTGCAAGTTTTAAATTATGGTGCGAAGTTATATAAAAAGAACGAGATTAGCGAGAGATTTTTTCTCTTTCGGTATATTTTAACACAAATAATGGATAAAATTTGGTTGATTGGCAAAAAGTTTGTACCTTTGCAACCTCAAAGCGAGAATTTGTATTTACAACATTAAATAAGTAACAATAAAAATGAAAAAAGGTCTTCATCCAGAAAACTATCGCCCCGTCGTGTTCAAGGACATGTCCAACGGCGATATGTTCCTTTCGCGTTCTACCGCAAAGACTAACGACACAGTAGAATTCGAAGGCGAAACTTACCCAGTGGTTAAAATCGAAATCTCGAGCACCTCTCACCCCTTCTATACCGGTAAGAGCAAGCTTGTGGATACTGCAGGACGCGTAGATAAGTTCATGAGCCGCTACGGTAAGGCTGCAAAGAAATAATTTCCACAGAAAAAACGAATTAAAGGCGCGCCCACAGTAGTTGCATATGCTGATGGTCACGCCTTTTTTGTTTCTAACAAATTTCATCCTTCATTTTCTCGCCATGGCATAACTCGAACAAGTTCGGTTCTGCTCATCTGGTTTAACGAAAACGATCGTTTTTTAAATACCGGCAGGATTCCAATTATGGGTTCCTGCCGTTTTTATATCCATTCACCTACTCTATTAAGCCCCATTTCAGTCATTATAAATATAAAAACATTTTCGACTGGTCTAACGAATACCGAAAACATTATTGACTGATCCAACAACCGATTTAAGTTAAGACGACATAAAACGCCATACTCATGTAAAGCAATAGTACCATACACACTTTATTCCATTACACAAGTAAACAAATTTCATTATCAGACACAAAAAAAAAAACGCTAATACCACCGTTTTCGTTAAGCCAGATGAGCAGAGTTATGTTTACATGAACTCTGCCATGGCGAGAAAACGTGCCAAATAATGGAACATAATGATCAACCCATGATTTCACCATCAGCAAACAGACAAAAAGCATTCTGCATTTCTCCACAATAACACCCATTCCACTAAAAAACGCTAAATAGTTTGGTTGTCACGCAGAACATTCGTAACTTTGCGATTAGTAAACCAAACACTTTTCAAACAAGATTAAACAATTAATAAAATAAAGATGAAAACGATTTATGATTTCTCTGTAAAAGACAGAAAAGGAAAAGAAGTATCACTAAAAGAGTATGCCAACGAAGTATTACTCATCGTCAATACCGCTACCAAATGTGGATTTACACCACAGTATGAAGAATTGGAAAAACTCTACGAGAAATACCATAGCCAGGGATTTGAAATCCTCGACTTCCCCTGCAACCAGTTCGGACAACAGGCTCCTGGTACCGATGAATCCATTCATGAGTTCTGCAAACTCACCTATGGAACAGAATTTCCGCGCTTTAAGAAAATCAAGGTCAACGGAAACGATGCAGAACCACTCTACCAGTTTCTAAAAGAACAGAAGGGATTTGCCGGTTGGGATATGTCACACCCTATAGCACATGTGCTTGACGATATGCTGAGCAAAGAAGACCCAGACTATCGCGAAAAAGCAGATATCAAATGGAACTTCACCAAATTTCTGATTAACAAGAAGGGACAGGTAATAGCCCGTTTCGAACCAACAGAAAAGATAGAACATATCGCTCAACAGATTGAAACATTGCTGTAAGCGACACCTATTATTAAATATAGCATTCCAACAATAACAAACGAATTGCAAGTAATGGAACATACCAAATGTCTGATCATCGGTAGCGGACCTGCCGGATATACTGCTGCCATCTATGCGTCGCGTGCAAATCTTGCACCCATAGAATACTGCGGATTGCAACCCGGCGGACAACTCACTCAAACTACTGAGGTAGAAAACTTCCCAGGATACCCACAAGGTGTGGATGGCAACCAGATGATGATGGATCTTAGAGAACAGGCAGAACGCTTCGGTACAGAACTTCGCGACGGGTCCATCACCAAGGTTGATTTCTCTAAAACTCCCTATCGCTTATGGGATGAAGAAGGACGCGAGATAGAAGCCGACACCGTGATTATTGCCACTGGTGCCTCAGCCAAATATTTAGGTCTTGACGACGAACGTAAATACAATGGACAAGGAGTATCTGCGTGTGCCACCTGCGATGGATTCTTCTATCGAAAGAAGACCGTTGCCGTGGTAGGAGGCGGTGATACAGCATGCGAAGATGCACTCTATCTGAGCCAGTTGGCAAAAAAAGTATATCTCATCGTACGCAAACCATATCTCCGTGCTTCAAAAGTGATGCAAGAACGAGTGATGAATACCGACAATATCGAAATCCTGTTTGAGCACAACACCCTTGGACTTTTCGGAGAAAACGGTGTAGAAGGCGCACACCTCGTCAAGCGCAAGGGAGAAAATGATGAACAAACAGTTGATATTGCCATAGACGGTTTCTTCCTCGCCATTGGCCACAAGCCTAACACAGAACTCTTCGCCCCATGGCTTGATACAGACGAAGTGGGCTATCTGAAGAAAACCGATGGTACTCCACGTACCAAGCTCCCAGGAATCTTCGTTGCCGGTGACTGTGCAGACCCCACCTACCGACAGGCTATAACAGCCGCAGGAACCGGTTGTCAAGCAGCCATAGAGGCCGAACGCTACCTGTTAGCCAAAGAAGGTTAAGCCCAGAGCCAGCATTTAACAAATAAATAGTATGAATAAGAAAAGGCTCGCTTCACAGCGAGCCTTTTCACGTTTAAAACTAAATTAATCAACCATAAACCTTAACCATTAAAAATCATATTGGGTTTTGCATTAGAAACCTCTTGTTCCTATATAATGCAAAATTAACTCACAACTAGTTTTGTTTTCTGATGCAAATGTATTACAATTATTTCATACTCGCGTTCATATTTTATTATTTATAGTTTAAAATGCGTGATTTTAACGTTTAATACACCAAATTTATCGCAAATCAAACTAAAATACGCATTTTTGACGATTTTTATGGTAAAATATGAATGTATTTCAAACTTATTTTCGTATCTTCGCAACCGAAAATACAGTTATAGATATGACAAACTTGACCATCATTCTGTTGATTATAGCCACAGGATTGTTGATAGGAGGCCATTTTTGGTTATCAAGAAGGCTTTCTATCCATCTAAGAAGCAAAAACAAGATGCTGTTGGAGTGTACCATCTCCAACCTAACTAATAATCTGTCAACCCCAATGACCATTATCAGTAGCACTATCGAACAACTACGAGGCAATCATCCTGAACTGCAAGACGAGTTAAACATGATCGACCTTAACATCCAACGATCATTGCGTCTTCTGCAACAAATGGACGAGGCCACACTAATCTATACGGGTAAGATGAATCTACATGTACAGCAATGCGACGTAATGCGATCCATCAGAGATACCGCACTATGCATAGCGCCGTTAATGAACAAGAAAGGCCTCAACCTTGACATCAGTTGTAAACCAGACACGATGGTTGGTTGGGCAGATACTGACAAAATAGATAAAATCATCTTTAATCTGTTGCAGAACACCACAAAATATACAGGTACCGACGGTACCGTAACTTTAGATGTGAGTACAAATTCTGACTACGACCACCTATATATACGTATTAGCGACAATGGCGTAAGCATCATCCCCGAAGAAGTAGAGAAAATATTCAATGCTCCATCTATCTCCAGTTTTCAGGAGTCCATGATTACCGGAACCTACCCCAACCTATCACTCGTCAACGATATGGTGAGACTACATGGTGGCAACATCCACTACAAAACTCTTCAAGGTCAGGGAACTACCGTCACCATCGAGTTGCCCATAGGAAAAGAGGTCTTCACCGACGCACAAACCAATCATCAACAAAAGTCATCAGAGAGTTTTATCCGTACCTATGCCAACAATCTGCTGCCTTTGCTGACCCCGATAAAAAAATCCGAGAAATCAGCAGATGGCAGCAAAAGCATCAACATCATCCTTGCAGACGATAATCCTGAGATGCTCAATCTGATGGCACATGCCTTAAGTCCATACTACAACATACTCACAGCGAGCAATGGTGCCGATGCGCTCCGACTGGTAAAAGAAGGAAATATCCAACTTGTAGTGGCAGAAACCAATCTGCCTAAAATTGATGGTATTAGTCTGACAACTGTTATTCGCCAAAATTATTCCAAGAATCAATTGCCAATTATTACGCTGACGGGCAATGCCGACACCAATGACAGCGAACTATCCCTGCAAGAAGGCGCAGACATCTGTTTGCAGAAACCATTCCGCATGACCGATCTGCTGCTTCATATCAATAACACGCTATTAAGCCGTCAATACCAGCAAAAGATAAATATTGATGCCACCCATCAAGACGAACATATTGAGGAAATCACTTCATCAGACAGCCCAATAGACAATGAGTTTGTAAACCGTGTCACCGAACTTGTCAAAGCCAACTTATCCGATTCTGACTACGATCGCGACAGGCTTGCTTCTGACATTGGAGCCAGCAGTTCCACCTTATATAATAAGTTGCGAGCAGCCACAGGAAAGAATGTTTCGACCTTTATCCGTGACATGCGCATCAAGACAGCCTGCAAGATAGCGCAGTCAGACCCAGACTTGCGTGTCAGCGATATTGCCTATCAAGTGGGATTCAAAGATCCTAAATACTTCGCCACCACCTTTAAGCGGGTAATGGGCATGCAACCATCGGAGTATTTTGAGAAACTAAGAAATCAATAATGCAAACTCTCATGTGAGAACCGGTCATCATATTTAATTTCGGTTTATTCAGACCGAAGGATGATTCAATATTTGTATTGCATCATCGATTTACTTACTCGTCGGCCGAAGAGCCAGCAGACCGACAAAGGTGAATAAACCATTAAGCATCAGCAGTTCATAACCGAATCGATAGCCCGTATAATATCCCACAATAGCGTCAAGTCCCCAACAGAACAAAGGAGAAGCCAAGCATACATAGGGTACCCATCGGTCATTGGTCTGCCTATGGGTCAACAGCCCGAACGCAAAGAGTCCAAGCAACGGCCCGTAGGTATAACCACAGAGCACATAGATGGCATCAATGACGCTGGTGGAATTCACCAAACGAAAAAGCAAAACAAAGACCACAAAAATCACAGCAATAATCAAATGTGATCTTTTGCGTAGGTTTTCATCGTATGGTTTCCCACAGATATCAACACAGAAACTTGTTGTCATAGCTGTCAAAGCCGAATCGGCACTTGAAAATGAGGCAGCCAAGATACCTAAAATAAAGAGCACAACCACCGCAGGTCCCAACAGCCCAGATGCAGCAAAAGTTGGTAACAGTTGGTCACCCATCTCTGGAATTGCAATACCACGTTGATGAGCAAGCATAACGAGCAAAGCACCAAGCGAAAGGAACAACAGGTTGGCAGGTAGAAAAGCCACACCATACGTCGTCATATCTTTCTGTGCATCACGCAATGAACTACAAGTAAGATTTTTCTGCATCATATCCTGATCAAGTCCCGTCATGACAATGACGATGAACACACCACTGAAGAATTGTTTCCAGAAATTCTGCTTCGACATCCAGTCATCAAACACAAAGATGCGCGACATTTCGCTATCTGCTATGGCCGATACAGCATCACCAACCCCCATTTCCAATTGTTTGGTAACCATAATAAGCATCAGTATCAACGCTCCAAAGAGACAGGCAGTCTGCAGCGAATCAGTCCATACCAGTGTGCGTATGCCACCTTTTCTGGTGTAGAGCCATATCAGAGCCACCATTACTAACGCCGTAAATGTAAAAAGCCATCCCTCACCTATCTGTCGCATTCCATCAGGCATCTGCATCATGATACATTGCTGCAAAATCCAGCACACCACATAAAAACGCACCGCTGCCCCTGTCATTTTCGACAAGAGGAAAAACGATGCCCCTGTGCGATAAGCCCTTCGTCCAATACGTTGCCCTAAAAACGAATAAATGGTGGTCAGGTTCAACCTATAATATAAAGGTAGGAGAACAAAAGCTACGATAACATAGCCCAAGATAAACCCCATACATGTTTGCAAATAGGTCATATCAATACGTGTCACCATACCCGGCACACTTACAAAGGTCACACCAGATATCGATGCACCTATCATGCCAAAAGCCACCATATACCATGGCGACTGTCTGTTGCCACGGTAGAACGTATCATTGTCTGCATGTCTTCCCGTCCATCTGCTGATGGCAAACAGCAAGCAAAAATAGCCCAAAACTATCGCTAATATCATCATATCGCACACAAAGGTAGCAATTTTTTAGTTTTTATCCTCTTTTTCTCATTATTTTTCATTACTTTTGTCGTACAAAACACTAAACCATAAGACAATGACAAAACAAAAGAAGTATCTCCTACCGGAGAATGAGATTCCAACACAGTGGTATAACATCATGGCAGACATGCCCAACAAGCCACTGCCTCCCATCCATCCCCAGACCCACAAGCCCTTAACATGGCAGGATTTGGCACATATCTTCCCCGAAGAGTGTAGTAAACAGGAACTGGACATGGAGCATGAGTGGATAGACATTCCCGAAGAAGTGCTCGACAAATACCGTTTTTACCGTTCTACCCCATTGGTACGCGCCTATGAGTTGGAAAAAGCCCTCGGCACTCCTGCCCATATCTATTTCAAGAACGAGAGTGTCAACCCCTTGGGTTCTCATAAAATCAATTCCGCCCTTCCCCAATGCTATTATGCCAAACAAGAAGGCACAACCAATGTGACCACCGAGACTGGTGCCGGCCAGTGGGGTATGGCTCTGAGCTATGCTGCCAAGATATTCGGTCTCGAATGTGCGGTTTATCAGGTAAAGATTACCATGCAGCAGAAGCCCTATCGTTCATCTGTTATGCGTACTTTCGGTGCTGCCGTTACCGGTTCTCCATCCATGTCAACACGTGCGGGTAAGGATATCATCACCAAAGATCCGTTGCATCCCGGTTCACTTGGTACAGCCATTTCAGAAGCAGTAGAGTTGGCTACCACCACTCCCCATTGTAAATATGTATTAGGTTCTGTACTCAATCACGTTGGTCTGCACCAGACTATCATCGGTCTGGAGGCTGAAAAGCAGATGCAGATGGCTGGTGAATATCCCGATACTGTTATTGCTTGCTTTGGCGGCGGTAGCAACTTCGGAGGTATAGCATTCCCCTTCATGCGCCATAACATCAGCGGAGAGCGTCATACCGAGTTTATCGCAGCCGAACCCAATAGTTGTCCTAAGCTGACTCGCGGTAAGTTCCAGTATGACTTCGGCGATGAAGCTGGTTACACACCATTATTACCCATGTTTACGCTCGGCCATCAGTTCAAGCCCAGCAATATCCATGCAGGCGGTCTCCGCTACCATGGTGCCGGCATGATTGTGTCACAGCTCATCAAGGACAAGATGATGCATGGTGTGGATATTCCCCAATTGGAATCGTTCGAATCCGGAATGCTCTTCGCCCGCACCGAGGGCATCATCCCTGCCCCTGAGAGTTGCCATGCCATCGCAGCCACTATTCGCGAAGCCAAGAAGTGCAAGGAAACCGGTGAGCAAAAAGTCATCCTGTTCTGCCTCTCTGGCCACGGTCTCATCGACATGCCGAGCTATGAGCAGTTTATCAGCGGCGATCTGCAGAACTACACCGTTTCTGACGAAGAAATCGAAAGAAACGTCAGCGAGCTGGAGCCCATCATCAAGGAATAACAATCAGTCCATCCATTCCTCCATGCCAAGTATGGAGGAATGGAGATACATTTCGGAGAGTATCGCCCAAGAAAATCCATGCCGACTCTCCAACATAGCTAATAACAAAGAAGCCGGTTCGATGAGGAACCGGCTTCTTTGTATATATAATATAGGTATTATCCCATACCAATCAGTTTTTTCAGTTCACCCTCTTTATAGAGGATATAGGCTGTTGTTCCGATAAACACGAGGAAGAGGAACATCAGTACCATTTTGGAACGAACAGGACCAGCCTTCTTCACAGGAACCGTAGCACTCTGCAGGGTTGTAAAGGCAGGAGTATCCTCTTGCACTTTGGCCTCAGCCATCTGCATCTGTTGAGCCAGTGTGTTATAGGCATTAAACTGCAGTTGCATCTCGTTTTCAAGATCGGTCTGTTTGCTACGTACACTCTCAAGAATCAAATCCTGGTTGGCATCCGAGAACGAAGCATAGTTCTGTCGTGCGCGAGTATAGCGTTCCTTAGCCTCTTTATAGAGTTTTTGTGTATAAGCCAAATCATGACGCGCTTTCTTGGTACGATACTCTGTGATAAAGTCTTGCAGACGCACTTTCACCGAATCAGCCATGGTGGCAGCAATAAGCGGATCCTGGTCAGTTACATTGATAGTGATGACCATTGTTTTCTTATCCACATCACACACAACCTTCTTATCTATCACCTGCGCAATTTCAGTCTGTGTCTTGGTCAGGCGGAACGGATCCACCTTAAGATTCTTCTCTTTCTCTTTACTGCCGAAGATACTCATCAGCCCCTTGACAGCTCCCGACCACCATGGTGTTTTCTGTTCGTTGAGCAGATAGTCGTAGTAGGTCATCACCTTCTTATCTTCTTCACGCTTCACCTTTACAGGAAAGAGGCTGGTTTTGAAATCAACCGAGTTCATCAAGTCAGGATAGAGCGTAGGAAAGAGTGCCTCTGTACCTGCATTAGCACGACCTCCGAGAGTGACGCCAAACTGACTTGCCAGAGCGCTAATCGAACTGGTACTACTCTTCGACGACAGTTCTGGTGACAGTTTCACCTGTACATTATAATAGTTGGGCAGTCCCAAGGCATAGATACAAGCCAGAACGAAAGCCACAGGCAGCACAATGACATAGAGATGTTTGCGACGCTTGACAGCAGCCCACAAGGCAGCATAGTCGATGGAGCTTTCTTCCTCCACCTGATTCATCTTGTTATTCTCATCCATAGTCATACCTTTCATTATTTAGTGATAGAGACGATAGAGGCAACCACAGCTGCCAAACTTGCTAAGCTGGTTCCTGCAGCAAGCATTTGTGCGAAGTTCAATCCTTCACGCTTACGTTTGCTTGGCACTACGATTTCACAGCCTGGCTCTATTTTTGCACCATGTCCAACCTGTGCCACAGTTCCGTTGGTATAAACGACAAAGGTCTTATGCTTCTTGGCACGCAGTCCGAAGCCACCTGCCTTGTTAACATACCACTTATAACCTTTGTCACCCACAAATGAAACAGTATTGGGGAACATCACGTCACCCGACACTTTGACCGTAGCATTATACTCTGGTACTGTGATCACGTCGCCTTCACGCAAAATGATGTCGTATTCACCACCTTTATCAGCCATGGCCTTATCGAGTTCAATACCCACTACGTAGGTATTCTCCAAATCCAAGTTTTCCATAGCAACTGAGTCGCGCTCACTCATATTTCTTTTGAGTGCAGCCAACACATCTTTAGTGCGTTCCTTTTCCTCTTGCGTTTTCACACGTACCAGTCGTGCACCACGCATATAGGCATTCTCGGTCACACCTCCAGCCATGGCCAGGACATCACTCAGTCGCATGTTTTTCATGTTCATCGTCTGTACGCCAGGGAAGTTTACCTCGCCCTTGATAGTAACGTTCTGTGGTGTCACATAACCAGGACTACGGCGCACGTGTACCACATCATAGGGTTGCAATACAAATCCCTTGTTACCATCGACCACGAATCCGTCTTTCAGGGCAAACGAGAATGTCTGTGCAATCTCTCGTGTGGTTGTGGTGGCCTTGGGGTCACGAATACGACGCGACACATCAACCCTTGCAGTACTTGCAGCGTCTGTCAGACCACCTGCTTGCATGATGAGGTCCTCTACCGAGGTATTGTCGGCATATTCGTAAGTTCCTGGTGACATCACCTCACCAGTAATGGTATAAGTACGCTCTGAACGCAGTTCTGCCTGTGTAGGAATAAAGAGCACGTCCTCATTCTTCAATGGAATATCGGGCACGGTACCAGTCAGGATACCTTGTACATCAACCGAGACCACTTCAAGACTGCGGTCAGCCTTCATGCGATGCAATACAGCGTGAGCAGTAAAGGCATCTTCGGTAACACCTTCTGCACGCTCTATCAGTCCTCTCACAGAAGTAACCTCACCACCCAACCGATACTGTCCGGGGCGGAATATGGCACCTTTCACCTCAACCATATTCTCATAGCGGTTGAGCATACCATCTACGGTTACTGCATCGCCGTCATCAACTTTGAATGATGACATATCAAACTCATCGACATTAAATACCGAATAGCGTTCGCCGGTCTGACGCACCAGTCTGACAGCCTTCTTATAGGCATCTCCTGTAAATCCTCCAGCATATTTCAACAAAGTTGCCACGCTCTCGTTCTTTCGCATTTCGTAGAACATCGGGCGCTTCACATTACCCGTGACACCAACCAAACAATCGTAAGGTCCTACCTGTACCACATCACCGTCCTGCAGACGAACATTACCCGCCAATCTGCCGTTGAGAATATATTCATAGATATCCACCACGGTAATCAGTTTTCCATTACGATAGACCTTCACATTACGTAGTGTACCGATATCGTTGATACCGCCAGCTCTGTAGAGGGCATGGAAAACAGTAGAGAAAGCGCTGAGGGTATAGGTACCCGGTGTCCTCACCTCACCCATCACATTGATCATGATGGTGCGTGTTTGTCCCACGGAGAGCTTCACCTTACTGCTGGCATAGCGTGATCCGAGTGTAGAACGAATTTTTCCGTTGGCAGCAGCCACCGTCATTCCGCTCACATAAATCGGTCCGTATCCAGGAACCGTCACCGTTCCCTCTGGCGATATGGTCAGTTGGTGTGTATTCTGCGAAGCGCCATAAACATCGATGACCACTTGGTCACCAGGACCGAGCACATAGGTCTGCGGTGTGGCGATATTCATATTGGGTTCGAATGAAAGGGCGCGTTGGTTGAAGATGTCACGTCCAAACACTTTCTTGCCATTAGTCTCGGCAGAATGTCCTTGGGTAGCCATTACTTCCTGCTCTGCCAACTGATGGTCTTCACTGGCATCGTTAGCATTCTCAGAAGCTGTATTAACCTTGCCGTTCTCCAGTTCCTGCTGTTGCGATGCACTATGCCGCATGCGGTTGCTTGCATCACCGACAGCAGCATCAGCCGCAGCACTCATATTGTGGCTTCTGATCTGTTTATCATACTGGTTGCGCACACGTCTGATCTGATCGATCTTCACTCCACGTTGCATCAACTTGGTGACAATCTGCGACTGTGATGTTCCGGCTTTCGCCTCCCTTGCCACAAACTGCATCACTTGCGTGTCGGTCATTCCGCTCTGTGCGGCAACCGTCAACGAAGACAGCATCATGAGCGCAACCACCATATTGCGCTTCAAGCCTGCCATTGTTTTCATGCTCGTTACTTGAAAATTCATATTTATCTGATTACTTTTTATTCCTCTTGTTTGAGTCAGCGCAACTATGCTTTTTCCTAAAGGAAAAGCAAAATGCGATGCAAAATTAGCAAAAAAGACTTAAACTACAAAGCGAAACGCACTTTATTTTCATTTACATTGCAGGTTACTTCTCCAGTTGCCTTTTTTTTATTACTTTTGCATTGTTTTCGGCTTCACGAAGCCTACAATCCCTGAAAGTAATGACAACACTGAAGATAGAAGACCTCATCGAACTCCTTTCCGTTGCTCCACAAGTGGGGGCTACGGCAAAAAGTCTGTCTGACAAGAAAATCAAAACCTTGTTTTTAGAAGGACTGACTGGCTCTGCCGCATCAGTACTGTTTGCCACTATGGCGCAGAAGAATCTGTTGCCCAATGCGCTATTTATACTCAACGACGAGGAAGAGGCAGGCTATTTCTATCACGACTTGACACAGATGTTGGGCAACGAACAGGTATTGTTTTTCCCTTCCTCATATCGCCGTGCTATCAAATACGCACAGCGAGACGCTGCCAACGAGATTCTCCGCACCGAGGTATTGAGCCGTTGCATGATGAAAGACGGGCGTTACCTCATCGTCAGCTATCCTGAGGCATTGGCAGAACTGGTCATTTCACGTCGTCAGATGGACGAGCGAACCTTATCCTTAGAGCATGGACAGAATATTGACACTTCCATCATCGTAACACAACTGCGTGAGTTTGGGTTTCATGAGGTAGATTATGTCTATGAGCCAGGCCAGTTTGCCCTACGCGGTTCTATCCTCGATGTCTATAGCTTCAGTTGCGAATATCCATTCCGCATCGACTTTTTCGGTGACGACATCGACTCTATCCGCACTTTCGATGTGACCGATCAGTTGTCGCGCGACCGTCGTGACCGCATACAGATTGTTCCCGAACTATCTGTTACATCAGAGGAACGCGTACCTTTCTTTTCGTTTCTGTCAAAGGAGACTTTGCTCGTGACAAAAGACTTACTCTTTGTTCACGATTCCATCGACCGCACATACCGTGAAGGATTCTCGTCGCAAGCTCTTACCGAGCGCATGGAAGGACAGACCGAAATGGAGCAACAAGAGACGATGCAGCAGATGAGAAAGGAGACTCAGCTCATAAGCGGCTCTCAATTCACCGAAGCCATCAGCGGTTTGCGTCGCATAGAAATCGGTGCACATGCCACAGGTGTGCCTCAGGCTACCCTGCGTTTCAACACCCTCCAGCAACCGCTGTTTCATAAGAATTTCGATCTGCTGCGTCAAAGTTTCACCGATTATCTGTCAAAAGGTTATCGCATCTATGTTCTGGCAGACAGCGTGAAGCAGTTGCAACGCCTGAAAGACATTTTTTCTGCCGATGAGGAAAAACAGGTCCTACACTTCACCCCTGTAGAAAAAACCATCCACGAGGGATTTATCGACCACGACCTGCGACTCTGCATCTTCACCGACCACCAGATATTCGACCGTTTCCATAAATACAGTCTGCGTTCCGACAAGGCCCGCAGCGGCAAAGTCTCGCTCACGTTGAAAGAGATTCAACAGTTTGAGGTAGGCGATTTCGTGGTCCATGTAGATCATGGCATCGGCAAATTCGGTGGTTTGGTACGCATGCCACAAGGCAACGGCTACCAAGAGATGATTAAGATAATCTACAACGGCGGCGGGGCTATCTATGTCTCCATCCACTCACTCTATAAGGTCAGCAAATACAAAGCACAGGACAACGGTGAACCGCCACGCCTCTCGCAATTAGGCACAGGACAGTGGGAACGACTGAAAGAGCGCACCAAAAATAAGTTGAAGGATATTGCCCGCGACCTCATCCGTCTCTATGCCCGCCGACGACGCGAGCAGGGATTTGCCTTCAGCGCCGACTGTTTCATGCAACACGAACTCGAAGCTTCATTTCTCTACGAAGATACGCCCGACCAGTTGAAAGCCACCAACGACATCAAGGCCGATATGGAAAAAGCACGTCCTATGGACCGTTTAGTATGTGGCGACGTGGGATTCGGTAAGACCGAGGTGGCGGTGCGTGCTGCATTCAAGGCTGCCTGCGACTCCAAGCAGGTGGCTGTACTCGTGCCTACCACCGTACTGGCTTACCAACATTTCCAGACCTTCCAAGGCCGTCTGAAGGATCTGCCAGTCCGTGTGGATTATCTGTCGCGTGCCCGTTCCGCCAAACAGACCAAGGCAATACTGAAAGATTTGGAGGAAGGCAAGATAGACATTATCATCGGCACCCACAAACTCATCGGCAAGACGGTGAAGTTTCATGACCTTGGACTCCTTATTATTGATGAAGAACAGAAATTCGGAGTATCCACCAAGGAGAAATTGCGCCAGTTGAAAACCAATATCGACACGTTGACCATGACAGCAACACCCATTCCGCGCACACTGCAGTTCTCCCTTTTGGGTGCCCGCGACCTGAGCATCATCCAGACCCCGCCACCCAATCGCTATCCCATCCATACCGAGATACATACCTTCGGACCGGAAATCATTGCCGATGCCATCAATTTCGAGATGTCGCGCAACGGTCAGGTGTATTTTGTCAATCCGCGCATCAACGACCTACAGCGCATTGCCGACCTCATCCACACCTATATTCCTGATGCACGTGTGGTGATTGGTCACGGCAGGATGAAGCCCGACGAACTGGAACAAGCCATCTTCGATTTTGCCAACTACGACTACGATGTGCTCCTCTCAACCACCATTGTTGAAAACGGCATCGATATTCCCAATGCCAATACCATCATCGTCAATGGTGCCAACCACTTCGGCTTGTCAGACCTCCATCAGATGCGAGGCCGTGTAGGACGCGGCAATCGCAAGGCGTTCTGCTATCTGCTTGCACCTCCCCTTGCCGACCTTCCTCAGGAGAGTCGCCGCCGATTAGAGGCATTGGAGAATTTCAGCGACCTTGGCAGCGGCATACAGATTGCCATGCAAGACCTTGACATCCGAGGTGCCGGCAACCTGCTGGGCGCCGAACAAAGCGGATTCATTGCCGATCTGGGTTATGAGACCTATCAGAAGATTCTGACCCAAGCCATGACAGAACTGAAAAACGAGGAGCCCACCTTTGCCGAAGTCGCAGACGCAGAAGCCTCTACACCCATCAATACCGACGGACCGTACGTTTCCGACTGCACCCTGGAGAGCGACCTCGAACTCTATTTCCCCGACCAGTATGTGCCATCCGACAGCGAGCGCATGCTGCTCTATCGCGAACTGGACAATCTCCAGACCGACGAGCAACTCGAAGCCTACCGTCGTCGAATGGAAGATCGCTTTGGTCCTGTACCGCCTGCTGCTCAGGAACTGATGCATGTGGTGACTTTGCGTCGTTACGCCTGCCTGTTGGGTTGCGAGAAAATCATTCTCAAACAAGGACGTATGTCTATGTATCTCGTCTCCAAAGCCGACAGTCCCTACTATCAAAGCGAAGCGTTCGGGCGTGTTATAGACTTTGCGGTGGGCAATCCACGTCGCTGCCAACTGCGCGATGTCAACGGCAAACGTTCATTGCTGATATCCAATGTTCCCTCTGTAGCAGAAGCGATTCAGCTACTTAGGCCTCTGACTCAACAGTAGCTGCCTGTTTTACTCCAATCGGGCATTGGCATTTACTCCCTCCTTCATAAGGCATAGCGCGCTGTCGTACGCAACGTTGCAAGTTTCGAATCATACTATTGCTTCCCTGTGTGTTCGGGTTGTCAACGGGATTTGTTCGGGTTTTGCTGTTTCATGATGTGATATTTTTTCGGTTACATTTCATGGCACCTTTTCTAGCCATGGCAGAGTTTAAGTGAACTTAACTTCGTTGACTTTCCTCACGTTCGGAAAACTTCAAGCGAGCTTAATTTTTCGCTCACTTAAACGGAAAGTTAACTCTGCTCATTTGGCTTATCGAAAACGTTCTACACATTCCCACATCGTGGTATTCTCCTGTTCTGTTCCTTGTTTCTCCCAACTTTGTCCCATCATTGTCCGCTAAATATTGGGACTTAGTGTGGAGTCACTTGTGACTTACTGAGGAGTTGACCATGTCTGTGCGCGGACGGAATGTTTTGTGCGAAAGTGATTCTCTCTTGAACCACGGGGCAAAGATACAACATTCGGTTTTGCCCATCATACGTTTCTATACGTTTCCTGCGATTCGAGGACATTTTTATTATGAAATGTTTGCATGCCCATGAATAACCTTGCTTCACAAGGCAGAAACCAGTTTATATGGCCTTGACACCAAGGAGATGGAAATCCGTAGATTATGCATTCTCTCCAAAATCCTAATGAGCGATTGGGTGTAATAGGCGTTTGAAAGTCGTAGTAGATGGTTTCAGTTGTAGTTGAAAAAACGCCATTTTTTGCAGTCTGGCAGGGTCGTAAAAAAGTGTCCAGTATGTCCCAAAATCCATTTCAAGGGCATCCAGAACGCATGAATGAGTGCGTTTTCTGTGTTTTGCATGGAAGGTGGAAATCATCGGAACAAGGGGGGCGAACTCGATTTTTGATGCTTTCAAGAGCGAAAACGCCCAAAAAGTCTGGCTTCTATCAAGGGTTTGCGGCTTTGGAATGTTTGTTTTCCTGATGTTACATGAATCGCATTTGCTGGACAGAAGTGTGCAAGTTGTTGAGAATAAGCCTTTTAGACGAATGTCCTTTATGAACAAGCGTTTCAGTTTCAGTTGTTTCAGTTGTTTTTTGAGGGGTACCTATTTCACTTCCTATATATATATTATTGATTATTAGTTAGTTATAAGTCTTAAAAAGGGGGTTTGAAATTTAACTGACCCTCTGAAACACAACTGAAACTGAAACAACTGAAACGCTTGGCTAAAATTCACGCTTCTTTTCCGAGGCTTTTGAATGCTTTTCGTTCCCACCAATAAAAGGTCACACGGATCCACGGAACACACCGAGTTTACAGTACAAAGTTACGTAGTATAACTCCCTCATACAAGCAGAGACGGGCTGAAAGCCCAATGGTTTCCTTAGCCCAGGGCAACACCCTGCGGACACGGTTACAAACAAAACAGTACGTCCTGAAAGGACAAAAGTAAAACCATCATTCAAAATTCCATAAGAAAGTTCATCATTTACTTCCACTTCACATGCCATTAGTTGATATTCATCCCATGGTTTATCTTAACCTTTCCTCTCCAAAGCCATTCATGCACGATACACATGGGAGCATCCCAAGATGCTGACAGCCCTATCGGTTTATTTTTCAGAACCGTTAGTTTCACCAACCACACCCTGCCAGCTGACCAACATACCGTTGTCACTTGCACCTTCGATTGTCACCAAGTAGCGTTTTGACACATCAGAAGAATAAAACTGCAACGAAGCACAACCATCATCTCCCACCACAACGCGAGGATTCCAATAAAGCGTTGTCCGATAGTCGGGACGCGTATAGTCACTCTTGTCAGATTTGGGATACTGAGGCGAATAAAACTCACGCTCAGGGCGATAACCTAATGGCTGCACCTTCGCCATCGAGAGCAAACTACTACGACGTTTGACTTCCGAACCGTCTTTCAGAAAGATGAACAGCACACCAGGAACTGTACCATTAGGACTCACACGAACTCCGAATATTGTGTTTTCGGAATTGTTTTTCGGGAAATACTCTATTGACTTGATGTTATGTACATTAATATTCAACAACTCTTCATGATCTGTTTCGCGAAAATCGTCCACATAACATTCCACATGAGGCAGATACTCTTTTCCATCTTCATCTCTTGCTACAAATATGCCCAACTGCGCCACCAAGGTTTTAACCAATGTGACCCATTCCAAGCGAGGATCACCTTCTGCTATTCCGCGCGGAGCTTCTTTCCGCATAAAATTATGGTTATATTTCTTAGCCGAGGACTTTCCTGTTTTGATGAGTTCAGGCAACATTACTTCATTGTCTCCATTATACATCTGCTGCAGTTTTCCACGCGTTACCAATAAAGACGCATCGCTTTCTTTTGACATAGTACGATATGGAATTTTTACCTTTGGAAAGGTCTGTTTATCGACATGGAGCTCTACCAGTGAAGTCTTTCCTTCCGTCCGTGTAGCCTCCAACAACCATATCATATTTTCAGGACTATCCACCGTCAAGGAAAATCGCGAGCTATCGCCCAACTCAAATTCCTTGCGATAGCCTTCTATTGGATTGACCAACAGCAAATGCGGGTTCT
>NZ_NPJE01000023.1:0-66446 GCF_002251205.1 Prevotella sp. P3-92
ACTCCGCTATTGTCTTCCAGCAAATTTCCTGCATTTTCTGCATCAAAATGTTTGCAAAACTCGTCTATAATACAAAATAATTCTGTAACTTTGCAATCGGTAGTCATATTAAATATTTTTGTAACTATTTGATTTTCACCTATAAAGGTACAAAATATTTATGAGACTACCAACTTTTTTATAAACTATTTCTTATCCCGAACTGGGGTATAGTAGGGAAGATTCCACGACTATTTACTATTGCCGATGGAATTTCTGGAGTGCGAGATCCCCATTCGGTGTAGCCGTGTTGTTCTGTACATGCACCATTAAACATAGATGCCCAATTGATGGCAGAGCTTGACTCCAACACACTTCTTTTCATTAGTGTGTATGCACCGTGTTCCATCATATTCTTGATATTAGGAATGTCATGTGCCTTAGGTACACTATAGGCTCCCCACCCATCAAGTCCGATAAGAATTACATGTTGTTTTTTAACTGATTTTGCCATTACGCTACCACCGGTTGCCAGTAGGAGCGCAAGAATGAAGAATAATTGTTTCATGTTATTATTTTTGTTATACATTAGTACTTTCAAATGCAAAGTTACAGAATATAATTGGTTCATGAAAATATTCTCGGCATAAAAGCAAAAGAAAAAAGGCAAAGATAAAAAATACCGATGTATAAATAGCCAAAGCATACAATGGACATACTGAAATAGGCTCAACGTCAAAGAGAAGTATGACGATTAGAGATTAAAAATCACACATAAAGAAAAACTGCCAACCTCATCCAATTACGGAAAGGTTGGCAGCCTATCTTATGAATAATCAGTGTATTCTATCTTAGAAGTCCTTGGTCATCTCATCCACTTCGGCATTAATGTGAGCAATGAAGTCTTCGATGGTCATCACCTTCTGCTCGCCACCACCTTGTGGGCGTACTGCAACTGTGCGATCTGCTTGTTCCTTTTCGCCTACAATCACCATGTATGGGATACGCTTCAATTCGTTGTCGCGAATCTTTCTACCGAGTTTCTCGTTGCGCAGGTCAATGGTAGGACGTACACCACCATCTTGCATCATCTTAGCAACTTCCTTGGCATAGTCGTTATATTTCTCTGACAGAGGCAAAATAGCCACCTGATCAGGTGTGAGCCAAAGTGGGAAATGTCCACTTGTATGCTCAATAAGTACGGCGGTAAAACGTTCGAGTGAACCGAATGGTGCACGGTGTACCATGACAGGAGTCTTCTTCTGGTTGTCCTCGTCGGTATATTCCAACTTGAAACGCTTAGGCAGGTTGTAGTCCACCTGAATGGTACCCAACTGCCAACGACGACCAATGGCATCCTTAATCATGAAGTCAAGTTTAGGACCATAGAAAGCAGCCTCGCCATATTCTACCTTGGCATGGAGACCTTTCTCCTCACATGCTTCAACAATGGCTTTCTCTGCCAATGCCCAGTCCTCATCGGTTCCCACATATTTCTCATGGTCGTTAGGGTCACGAAGAGAAATCTGTGCTTCAAAATTGAAGCCGAAAGCCTTCAGCACGATTCCGATAATGTCCATTACGTTGAGGAACTCTTGTTTTACCTGATCAGGACGACAGAAGATATGAGCGTCATCTTGTGTGAACGAACGCACACGAGTCAGTCCATGAAGCTCACCGCTCTGTTCGTAACGATAAACTGTTCCGAATTCAGCAATGCGCAAAGGCAGATCGCGATATGAACGAGGTTTCCATGCAAAAATCTCGCAGTGATGCGGACAGTTCATAGGTTTCAACATGTATTCCTCATCCTCCTCTGGAGTATGGATGGGTTGGAATGAATCCTTGCCATAATGTGCATAGTGCCCTGAGGTAACGTAGAGGTTTTTAGAACCAATATGCGGAGTAATAACTTCCTTATATCCAAAGCGCTTCTGTACTTTACGCAAGTGTTCCTGCAAGAGCAAACGAAGTTCTGTACCCTTGGGAAGCCAAATAGGAAGTCCCTTACCAACATTCTCTGAGAACATGAAGAGTTCCATTTCCTTGCCGATCTTACGATGATCGCGCTTCTTGGCTTCTTCCAGCATAACGAGGTATTCGTCAAGCATCTTCTTCTTGGGGAATGATACACCGTAGAGACGTTGCATCTGGTGACGTGTAGCATCGCCACGCCAGAAAGCTCCAGCAACATTGGTGAGCTTGATAGCCTTGATTTCTCCTGTGTTCATGAGGTGCGGACCACGACAAAGGTCGGTAAATGCTCCCTGTGTATAAGTTGTGATGGTACCGTCTTCAAGATCTTGCTCAATGTGTTCACACTTATAGGTCTGTCCTGCTGCTGCAAACTCCTTGAGGGCATCAGCCTTGGCCACCTCTTTGCGAACCACGGGCTCTTTCTTCGAAGCCAGTTCCTTCATTTTAGCTTCAATCTTTGGGAAATCACTCTCTTTGATGCTTTCGCCGTCTTTCAGCAGCACATCATAGAAGAAACCGTTCTCGACAGCAGGTCCGAAACCAAATTGGATGCCAGGATACAACTCCTGCAAAGCCTCCGCCAACAAGTGTGCAGAAGTGTGCCAAAATGTGTGTTTACCTTGCTCATCGTCCCATTTATAAAGCTCAACCTGAGCATCTTCCATAATGGGGCGGTTCAGTTCCACTGTTTCGCCATTCACTCCGCAAGCCAATACGCTGCGTGCCAAAGCTGGCGAGATGCTTTCGGCAATCTGAAGTCCAGTAACGCCCTGCTCATACGAGCGAACAGAACCGTCTGGGAAAGTAATGTTGATCATATCTACAATATATGTTTAAGTTTAAATCGAGTGCGAAATTACAAAGTTTTCGGCAAACGACCAAATATTCCTTCGTGAACTTCCAATTATTGGTGCGACATTCCCCGTATTCTCGTTTTTTTTTCTTAAATTTGCAGTCTATTTATCTTATTCCAGTGTAGATTATGGACAATACAACAATAGCCCCACAACAGCTCCAACGCATGAAAGAACTGGTTGAGCAACTCAACCGTGCATCAGAAGCCTATTACAACGGACAAGGCGAACTGATGACAGACTTTGAGTGGGATGCTCGTTTCGATGAGCTCCGCCAATTAGAACAGCAGACCGCCACCGTGTTACCCGATTCGCCTACCCATAACGTATCGCATGACGATATGGCGGGAAAGAAAGAGGAACATGAATTTGCTGCACTTTCATTGGCAAAGACCAAGCTCACCACAGATCTTGAGAAATGGGCAGAAGGGCTCCCTATATGGATATCGTGGAAACTTGACGGACTGACACTTGTGGTGACTTACGATGGAGGACGTCTGTCGAAGGTGGTGACACGCGGAAATGGTCACATCGGTACCAATATCACCCATTTGGCTCAAGCCATCAGCGGTATTCCGCAACAAATTAAAGAGTTGGGACACACGGTAATACGTGGAGAAGCGGTTATCAGTTATGCCGATTTCGAACAGTTTGAAATGGAAAGAGGCGAAGGGTTCGCCAATCCTCGCAATTTAGCATCGGGAACCCTAACATTGAAAGATACGGATGAAGTACGCCGACGTCATGTACAATGGATTCCATTTACATTAGTCTATTGTGAACACGAAATCGTGTCGTGGGGCGAACGCATGAACTGGCTTGACAGTATGGGGTTCAATACGGTGGAGCGAACTGCTGTGCAACAGCCAAACACAAAGAATATACAGGAAGTGATCGACGCGTTCACCCTGCGTGTCACCAACCGGACCTGTCCTTTCCCCGTTGACGGACTCGTCGTATGTTACGATGATACCGACTATGCACAAACAGGTTCTGTCACAGGCCATCATGCCACACGCGCTGGTCTGGCCTTCAAATGGCAAGACGAGGCTGCAGAAACAGAACTCAAAGAGATTGAGTGGTCGTGTGCTGCCAATACCATATCCCCTGTGGCTATTTTCCAACCAGTCAACCTTGAAGGCACGACCGTGCAGCGTGCATCACTCTGCAATATTAGTGAGTGTGAACGACTGGGCATTGGTGGTGCCGGCACGCGCATAGAGGTCATCAAAGCCAATAAAATCATCCCCAAGGTCATTAAAGTCTGTCAGACTGTGGGCGAGTTGCATATTCCTGCACAATGTCCAGTCTGTCACGCAGCAACGGAAGTACGTATCAGCGAGACGAGCGGTACTCGAACGCTTCATTGTACCAACGGTCATTGTCCCGCCAAGCAACTTCGCATCTTTGCCCGTTTTGTATCCAAGGAGGGCATGAACATCGATGGAATTTCAGAGCAAACCATCGCAAAATTTATCAATAAAGGATGGATTAGTGAGTTTGCCGATATTTTCACCCTTGGCGACCATATCCGCGAAATAGCGCAGATGGATGGTTTTGGACAGCGGTCGGCATCAAATATTAAGCAAAGTATAGAAAAAGCACGCCAGACCGAGGCCCACCGTCTGCTCTATGCTCTTACCATTCCACTCTGCGGAGCAGATGTTTGCAAGCGACTACTTGCTGCCTACCCTTTGGAGACACTTGTTAACGAAGCGACAAAAGAAGAGGGAGATCTCTTTGCCACACAACGCGAGCCACAAGAAGTATTTGCCCATGTGGCAGGTATAGGTCCTGAGAAGTCAGCTTCTTTTGTTCGATGGTTCAGAAACACAGACAATCTGTCTCACTATCAGCGACTCATGCAGCAAATTACGGTCAGCCAAGCTTCTTCCCAGCCTACAGGAAGCCGTTGTGAAGGTCTAACCTTTGTCATTACTGGCGATGTGCACCATTACAAGAACCGTAATGCCCTCAAGGCGTACATCGAGAGCCAGGGCGGTCATGTGGCATCGGCAGTCAGCGGTAGTACAAGTTTCCTCATCAATAATGACGTTCAATCAACATCGGGCAAAAACCGTAAAGCACAACAACTGAATATTCCTATTATCTCGGAAGACCAATTCGTTGCCGACTACGGAGAATAACCGACTTTTTATAATTTAAATCAATAAACAACTATGAATTTTTCAGGATTGATAATAGCCGTCATCACCTTTCTGGTTATCGGCATATTCCACCCTATCGTCATCAAGTGTGAATACTATTTCGGCACACGATGCTGGTGGTCCTTTGCCCTTGCCGGCATCGTCTTTATCGCCGCCAGTCTAATTGTTGCTGACAATATCATCAGCCCCATATTAGGCGTTGTGGGATGCTCGTGCCTCTGGAGTATTCTTGAGATTTTCGAACAAAAAGGACGAGTCGAAAAAGGTTGGTTCCCCATGAACCCCAAACGAAAAGACGAATACAAGAAACGTTAAGTGAACTTTGCATCTGCTCTCGACTTCGAGGCGCCGTGACCATTGGTCGAGACGCCTTCGGGATGGATTCGGGATTGCTTTATCGTCTTAACGTCTATTGAACAATCTTAAACTTGGCAAATTTCAGTAAGAGTTGCTTGGTACCTGTGTTGCGGAATTCTACTGTAGCTTTGGCATTTTCTCCACTACCGTCAATACGTAGAACAGTTCCCACTCCGAAACGTTGATGCTCGATAACGTTACCTTCTTTTAATGCCGTTGTTGCAGATGATGCTGAAGTAGAAGAAACGACCCTGTTCACGGGTTTGAAACGATTACCGACCGCATTCTGAAGTTGCTGACGGAAGGAGGGAGACAACGGATCAACACTTGACTCCGGTTGACGAGGAGCCACAATACGGGGTTTGGGGTCTGCCTTAAATTGTGAGGCCACCGGATGAGGATTCTGTAGCCATGAAGAACCGCTTCGTGATGACTGTCCTGAGAAGGAATTCCCATAAACAGATTTTGTTCTTGAACCAGACAGGCTCTCAGCTCGTCCATAATCCTGACGTCCTGACTCCACCCGAAGGAAACGGGTGTCAATATCCTTTATAAACCGCGAAGGAGTGTCATATTCCAACTTACCATAACGCCAACGGTTCTGAGCACATGTCAATATACAATGACGCTCGGCTCTCGTTATAGCCACATAAAGCAAACGACGTTCCTCTTCCAACTCACGTGTAGAACCTGCACTCATGGGAGATGGAAAGATGTTCTCTTCAAGTCCCACGACAAATACCGTAGGAAATTCCAATCCCTTGGCACTATGTACAGTCATCAGCGCCACGCGGTCGTCTTCATCACCTTGTTCGCTGTCAAGGTCTGTCAACAACGCCACATCCTGCAGATAGTCTGCCAGCGACATTTGTTCGACTAATCCCTCTTCACGATGGTTTTCTACAAAATCCTTCAAACTGCCAAGAAATTCTTCAAGGTTTTCCTGACGTGCCACATCATCTGGATTTTTCGAAGCATAGATTTCCTTACTTATACCACTCTCCATGATAATGGCGTGACCTATCTCATAAGCATCTTCAGCAGCCATTCGAACACGCCACCCTTCTATGAGTTGACAGAAGGCATCCAGGCGCGTCAAAGTTGATTTCCCAACAGGAATGGGATGCAGATGCGGTTGTGAGATGACAGACCATAGACTGACGCCATCATGATTAGCAACATCTATAATCTTGCGAAGAGTCGTATCGCCAATGCCTCTTGCCGGATAGTTGATAATACGACGCAAAGCCTCCTCATCGTCGGGGTTGACAACGACACGATAATAAGCCGTAACATCCTTGATTTCTTTGCGTTGATAGAAACTCAGTCCGCCATAGATGCGATATGGGATATTATCTTTCAGCATTTGTTCCTCAAAGGCACGACTCTGCGAATTGGTACGATAGAGTATTGCAAAATCGCAATAACGTCCGTTTTCCGTCTTTCTGATACGTCGGATATCATTACATACGATAATAGCCTCCTCCTTGTCACTATAGGCTGGTTTAAGTACAAGGTGTTCACCCTCGTCATTCTTACTATAAACCGTTTTAGGAATCTGCCGTTGATTATGACGGATCAGACTGTTTGCTGCATCAACGATATTTTGGGTTGACCGGTAATTTCGTTCGAGTTTGAAGAGGCGTGTATTGGGGTATTCCTGTTGGAAATTAAGAATATTGTCGATATTAGCACCACGGAATCCATAGATACTCTGGGCATCATCGCCAACCACACAGATACGTCCTGTGGATTTGGTGAGTTGCGAGACAATAGCTTGTTGGACGTAGTTGGTATCTTGATACTCATCCACGAGTACATACTGAAAACGGTCGATATACTTCTGCAAGACCTCTTCATTAGCATCGAAAAGCATAAAGGTGTTCACCAGTAAATCATCAAAATCCATGGCATTGGACTGTCTGCAACGCTCACAATACCTATTATATATTGCAGAAATTGACGGTTGACGACGTATTGCATCATCTTTCGCCCATGCACTCATAGCATAAGTCTGTGGTAACACCAGATGGTTTTTCGCCATGGAGATGCGATCGGCAACAGAAGCGGGTTTATAGATCTTATCGTCAAGATCCATTTCCTTGATGATGTTCTTCACCAGCGAACGGGAATCGCTTTGGTCGTATATCGTAAAGGACGACTGATACCCAATGGTTTCCGCTTCAACTCGCAGGATGTGTGAGAAAACGGAATGAAAGGTACCCATGTGAAGACCGCGAGCTCTGTCTGTACCAACCAGATTCGCAATACGTTCCTTCATCTCGCGAGCTGCTTTATTTGTAAATGTCAATGCAAGGATATTCCACGGAGCCAGTCCTTTTCTCAAAAGGTATGCTATTTTATAGGTCAGCACACGCGTTTTGCCCGATCCTGCCCCTGCAATAACCAATTGCGGACCATCACACCATTCTACTGCTGTGCGCTGGCTTTCGTTAAGATTGTCGAGTATATCTTCCATTGTCATTTGTTTTTTTTTCAATAGGGTTTTGATAGAATGAGCCCTCGATTCTCATCGGGGGCTCATAACAACACAAACACAAAATAAAAACGCAGTCCCACTATTGAAGACTGGTTAGTCTTTACTATAATTTAAATTATTGTATTCCTTCTTCACGAAGCTTCTGCTGCCAGCGCCACGCACTCATGAGCGTGTCTTCCAGAGAAGTTTCGGCTTTCCATCCCAATACTTTGTTGGCTTTCTCAGGATCAGCCCATACCTTTTCGATATCTCCCTCGCGACGAGGAGCGAAAGTCCAGTTGAGCTTAACGCCTGTAACTTTTTCAAAAGTTTCAACGATTTCCTTGGTAGAGCAGCCATGTCCTGTTCCAATATTGAATACCTCAAGGGCTTCGCTGTCGGTATCAAGCACACGCTCCATGGCTTTCACATGAGCCTTTGCCAAATCCACCACATAGATATAATCGCGGATGCATGTTCCGTCAGGAGTATTGTAATCGTTACCAAACACTTTGAGCTGTTCACGAATACCCATAGCGGTCTGGGTTACATAAGGTATGAGGTTCATAGGCACGCCATTGGGCAGTTCGCCGATAATGGCTGTTGGGTGCGAACCAATCGGATTGAAGTAACGCAACAGGATAGCCTTGATGGGTGCTCCGCTGTGAATATCGTCGCGGATAATCTCCTCGTTGATCTGCTTGGTGTTACCATAAGGACTTTCTGCCGGTTTGATAGGAGCATCCTCTGTAACAGGAAGGTTCTCTGGGGCTGGCTGACCATAAACCGTACAGCTTGACGAGAAAATAATGCCTTTCACATCATGCTTAGGCATGAGTTCCAGCAAATTCACCAAACTAACAATATTGTTACGATAATATAGCAATGGCTTCTCAACACTCTCGCCCACGGCCTTCGATGCAGCGAAATGGATAATTCCAGAAATATCAGGATACTTTGAGAACACACGGTCCATCGCAGCAAAATCGCAGCAATCCACTTGCTCGAATGCAGGACGAACTCCCGTAATCTTCTCGATACCGTCCACCACCTTTGCATTGGAGTTGGACAGATTGTCAACTATCACCACTTTATATCCGGCATTCTGCAGTTCTACGGTAGTGTGACTACCGATGAATCCTGTTCCACCTGTTACAAGTATTGTTTGCTTCATTTTCTTATGCTTTAAAAGAATCTTTGCAAAGTTACACATTATTTTCTTATAAAAAAAATATATTTGCGGAAATATGACTTATATCTTATATTTCTTTTTTTTATGATGTGCTTTTTGGGGTACTCCTGTGGTATTCATGTGGGCGGCTGTCTTAATGCCACGATAGCCATTCCACCGGCTGATAATACGACGCACATAGTCTTCGGTTTCTGTTCCACGCATATAACCGTTCTTCACCACTGGGTCATTATAATATTGCGGTTGCGATAAAGCAAGGATATACTGACTCACATCATTCCAGCGATGCGGGTCACGACCGTGCTTGCGGGTGAGTGCCATGGCGTCTCTCACATGATACGACCCACCATTATAGGCTGCCAGTACAAATTTGATACGTTCCGTCCGATTGGGAATATCGCGGAAATGTCCGTCCAGTTCCTCAATAAACTTCACAGCAGCGGCAATATTCTTGTCTGCATCAAACAAATCGGAATGAGCCAGTCCGAGATGGTTTGCTGTTGACGGCATGATCTGCATCAGACCACAGGCACCTGCCCATGAACGAGCTTGCGAGTCGAATGTTGACTCTTGATAACATTGAGCTGCCAAAAGTCGCCAGTCCCATCTGATACGACGGGCATGTTGCTGGAATTGTGCATCATATTTAGAAATCACGCCTCCTTTCGCATTGAGCATCGGCGCAAATACGCGTCGGCGAACCGAACGAGACGACAGCAGATACTGTTCTTCCTTACGTGTCTCGGCAATCAGCTGAGGACGAAACCATGCTTTTATTTCTTTTTCCAATTGAGGTTTATCGGGACCTATCCGCCACGCCAGCCGATCGTCTCGTCCTGCGAACAGCGCCACATCGGCTTCACCATCCTTGATGCGGCGCACCATCTCTGCCGAATCCCGACAGACCTCGACGCGCAGTCCCACGCCAATCTTTTCCGCAAAGCGTTGACACAGCAGGTATTGCGTTCCAAGATAATGACCATGATAATCATAATAGGTCTCTGGACCCGTCATGGTCAAAACAATCATTTCGCCATTACCCACAATCTGCTCCAAGTCAAAATCTGCCGACAACGAATCTTGCTCCTCTCCCCAAGGTGTGAGTTGAGGTTCATCCTGTTGGTGCTTGCATGCAGCACACAAAAGCAAGAGAGCAAAAACGTGTATATATATTCTCTTTCGCATCAATTTATTAAAATTTCGTTGCAAAAGTAATCAATTTTTTGGAAATATTACCAGAATTGCGTACTTTTGCAAAGGAAATCATCAGAAATAGATTTTTATATGTTGAGAATTGCAGTACAATCCAAAGGTCGTCTGTTTGACGACACGATGAATCTGCTCGCAGAAGCAGATATCAAAGTCAGTTCAGGACGACGCACCCTATTGGTACAATCACAGAATTTCCCCTTAGAAGTGCTCTACTTGCGCGATGACGATATTCCACAGAGCGTTGCAAGTGGTGTTGCTGACATTGGCGTAGTAGGTGAAAACGAATTTGTAGAACGTGGCGAAGATGCTGAAATCATCTCACGCTTGGGATTCTCCAAATGCAGACTTTCACTGGCCATTCCTAAAGACATCAATTATCAGGGGTTGGCATGGTTCAACGGCAAGAAAATTGCCACATCCTATCCTAATATCCTGCAACATTTCATGGAGCAGCACAACATCAACGCCGAAATCCACGTCATCACAGGTTCCGTAGAAATCAGTCCGGGAATCGGTTTGGCTGATGGTATCTTCGACATCGTCAGCAGCGGATCCACACTGGTCAGCAACAACCTGAGTGAGGTGGAAGTGGTCATGCAGAGCGAGGCATTACTCATCGGCAACAAGAATATGAGTCAGGAGAAGCGCGAAATACTCGAACAGATGCTCTTCCGCTTTAAGGCCGTCAAAGACGCAGAAGACAAGAAGTACGTGCGCATGAATGCCCCCAAGGCAAGACTACAGGAAATCATCAGCGTATTGCCAGGACTGAAGAGTCCTACTATCATTCCATTGGCCGACGACGACTGGTGCTCCGTACATACCGTACTCGACCAAAAGCGTTTCTGGGAGATTATCGGCAAACTGAAAGAAATGGGTGCACAGGGCATTCTCGTGACTCCTATTGAAAAAATGATACTTTAAGCGAAAAACAAACGCTTCTTTATCACTTATCCTGTCACTTACAGGTTAACCCCCACAAGAGTAGAGCAAGGTAATTGCTCTACTCTATGCTATTAAAAAAGGAAATAACATAACGGAAGGAATTTAAGCTATGAGAACTTATCGATACCCGCAACAAAACGAATGGAAAGAAATTATCCAGCGTCCACATCTGGACCTCTCCAAGCTCCATGCCACGGTGACTGGGGTGCTCAACGACATCAAAGAGCATGGCGATGAGGCTGTCAAGAAGTACGAGGCTCAGTTTGACCACGTAACACTCCATTCTTTGGCTGTTTCAGCACAGGAGATGGACGAGGCAGAACATCTGTTGGATGATAAACTGAAAGCTGCCATCATTTTGGCACACAAAAACATTCATGCCTTTCATGCAGCACAAAAGTTTGAAGGGAAACCCATTGAAACGCGTCAAGGCGTGACATGCTGGCAAAAAAGTGTGGCGATCGAAAAAGTCGGATTGTATATTCCTGGGGGTACTGCCCCACTCTTCTCCACAGTTCTCATGCTGGCTACTCCTGCAAAAATTGCAGGATGCAGCGAAATCGTACTCTGCACCCCGCCAAACAGCGAAGGCAAGGTGAATCCTGCCATTCTCTATGCCGCACAGGTGGCTGGCGTCAACAGAATCTTCAAGGCTGGAGGCGTACAGGCCATAGGTGCCATGGCATACGGAACGGAAAGCGTACCGAAAGTCTATAAGATTTTTGGACCGGGAAACCAATACGTCATGGCTGCCAAACAACAGGTTAGTCTCGACGAGGTGGCAATCGACATGCCCGCTGGACCGTCGGAAGTATGTGTCATTGCCGACCACCAGGCCAATGCAACATTCGTAGCAGCAGACCTGCTGTCTCAGGCAGAACACGGAATCGACTCACAGGTGTTGCTCATCACCACCTCTGAAGAGAAACTCCATGAGATACAAGAGGAGGTTAATCGCCAACTGCAAGCATTGCCACGCAAGGAAATGGCGGCAAAAGCGTTGGAAAACAGCAACTATGTCTTGGTAAGCGATCTCGATGAGGCCATGAAACTGTCTAATGCCTATGCACCGGAACACCTCATTTTGCAGGTTGAGGACTATGAGGCCTTAGCAGAAAAGGTTATCAATGCAGGAAGTGTCTTCCTCGGAAAATATGCCTGCGAGAGTGCAGGAGACTATGCAAGCGGCACCAACCACACACTCCCCACTCATGGCTATGCAACAGCCTACAGCGGCGTGAATCTCGACAGCTACTGCCGTAAAGTCACCTTCCAACACCTTACAGAACAAGGCATCAGGGAAATTGGCCGCGCTGTGGAACTCATGGCAGAAGCCGAACAGCTTGATGCTCACCGTAACGCAATGACAGTTAGAATAAAATCGCTTAAAGCATGAAACAACTTGAACAACTGGTAAGACCAAATATTTGGAAACTCGCACCTTATAGCTCTGCCCGCGACGAATACTCTGGCAAGCAGGCTCACGTCTTTCTCGATGCCAACGAGAATCCGTACAGCATGACCGACAATAACAGATACCCAGACCCACTCCAGCGAGAACTCAAAGTGGCGCTGTCCAAGGTCAAGGGTGTCGCTCCTGAGCATATTTTTCTCGGTAACGGTAGCGACGAAGCTATCGACCTGCCTTACCGCATCTTCTGCGAACCGGGACGCGACAACGTGGTGGCCATCGAACCTACATACGGCATGTACCGCGTGTGCGCAGATATCAATAATGTGGAATATCGCACAGTGACGCTCAACGAGAGTTTTCAGTTTCAGGCCGATCAAATATTGCAGGCTTGCGACGAGAACACCAAACTGATATGGTTCTGTTCGCCCAACAATCCTACAGGAAACTCACTCGACAGAGAGGAGATGCTCCATGTCGTAGAACGCTTCCAGGGTATTGTCATCATCGATGAGGCGTACATCGATTTCTCACGCCAGCAGTCGTTCCGTAGCGAACTGGCAACCCACCCCAACCTCATTGTGCTCAACACCATGAGCAAGGCATGGGCATTGGCAGCAATCCGCTTGGGCATGGCATTTGCCAGCAAGGAAATCATCGATATATTTAATAAGGTGAAATACCCCTATAATATCAACCGACTGACACAGGCAGAGGCGATGGAAGCCCTTGCCAACCCCTATGACGTGGATAGATGGGTGAAAAGTATTCTCGACGAGAGAGTTCGCATGATGAAAGCATTCCTCGAATTGCCGGTTTGCCAACAGGTATATCCGTCAGATGCCAACTTCTTTCTGGCTCGCATGACCGATGCACAGTCTATCTATGACTATCTGGTCGATCATGGAATTATTGTACGCAACAGATCACGCATCACACTATGCCATAACTGTCTGCGTGTGACCATCGGACTGAAGAGCGAGAACAACGAACTTATTGCTGCATTACGGCAATACGTACAATAAACCCGATGTCCATGGAAAGACTGTGGAATGCCAATTACGTGAAGGTCATGACAGCCAATTTCTCGCTGTTCTTTGCCTTCTATCTCCTGACACCTCTTCTGCCACTCTATCTCAGCGAAACTTTCGGAGCTACGAAAGACGTGATAGGACTGGTGCTTTCGGGATATACCGTTACGGCATTACTCTTCCGGCCATTCAGCGGTTATTTTGTTGATACGTTTCCTCGAAAGAAGGTGCTCATGGTATGCTTTGCCGCATTCTCCATCTTCTTTGCAGGATATCTGGCTGCAGGAACCTTGTTGATGTTTGCATTGGTCAGAACATTACACGGAGGACCCTTTGGTGCGCTCACGGTTGCCAATTCAACGGTAGCCATCGATGTGCTCCCTTCCTCACGACGTAATGAAGGCGTGGGCTATTATGGCCTGAGCAATAATCTCGCCATGGCCATCGCACCAACATTTGCCATTTATATCTATGCCGAGACCCACAATTTCGAATTGCTGTTTTGGATGGCGTTGATCATAGCGACATTCGGTTGGATGGTGGATGCGACAGTTCGGCTAAAGCCCACTACCGTCACCCAGAAACCTAAGCGCATCTCCCTTGACAGATTCTTTCTGGCACGTGGCTGGATGCTGGGGTTCAACATGATATTCTTCGGATTCTGTTTTGGCGTACTGAGCAACTATCTGGCGATCTACGGCAAACAGGTCTTGGGAATGACTGGAGGAACAGGAACGTGGTTCCTGCTCTGTTCCATCGGTCTGATGATGTCGCGACTACAGGGGAGCAAGGCGCTACGCCAAGGCAAACTCACACAAAATGCGACAGAGGGCATGCTCCTCTCGCTGGCAGGATACACCATCTTCGTCGCCTGTCCTGACATGGTCGGCTATTACGGCTCAGCCATACTCATCGGATTAGGCAACGGACACCTGTGGCCTGCCTTCCAGAATATGATAATCTCCATGGCACACCACAACGAGCGAGGCACGGCAAACTCCACCATACTCATCTCGTGGGACGTAGGCGTCGGCATAGGCATTATCGCTGGCGGAGCCATTGCCGAGCACTTAGGCTACGCTACCGCATTCTGGACCGTATCAGTCACTCATGCGCTGGGAGTATTGCTCTATTTCGTGCGAACCAGAAGATTCTTCCTCTCAGGACGTTTAGATCAGCCATCGGCATCCTGACATCGGACAAACGACATCCATCACCCCTATAATTCTAATAAAATTGGAAAAGAAGAAAAAGGAATTGACGATCAAGAAACGACCATCGGTCTTTCTGTCTATACTGCCGCTAATTGTATTGGTGATCATGCTGACCTTCACCATCCGATCGTTTGGCAGCGATTCTCTTGAAGGAGCAAGCCAAATCACACTACTCTCTGTATCGGCGCTTTGCGTACTCATCGGAATGGTATTCCTTCATGTGCCGTGGGCAAGTTTTGAGAAAGCCATCACGAAAAATGTGGCAAGTGTGGCAAGTGCCCTCACCATCCTGCTGTTCATCGGTGCGTTAAGTGGCGCATGGATGGTCAGCGGTGTTGTCCCTACGCTCATCAGCTACGGAATACAGCTTATCCATCCCGATATTTTCCTCGCTTCTGCCTGCGTCATCTGTGCCTTGGTAAGCCTTATGACGGGTAGTTCATGGACTACCATTGCCACCATCGGAATAGCCCTGATGGGCATCGGACGCGCACAGGGATTTAGCGACGGATGGATTGCCGGAGCCATCATCAGCGGCGCCTATTTCGGCGATAAGATTTCGCCCCTTTCCGAAACCACCGTATTGGCGTCTGGAAGCATGGGCGTTCCCTTGTTCCGCCACATCCGATACATGCTGATCACCACCATTCCTTCCTTGACCATTGCACTGATACTCTTTACCATAGGCGGTATTCTCTACACCACCAACGACAGTCAGAACATCATGTCGTTTACTGCCGCTTTGGAACAGCGTTTCCATATCACCCCATGGCTTCTGGCAGTCCCTGTACTGACCGGCGTGATGATCGCACGCCGATGGCCGCCATTGATCACGCTGTTTCTCTCCACCTTGACGGCCATCATCTTCGGTCTGATCTTCCAGACCGATGTGATTCGCGACATCGACCCGTCACTCTTCAAAGCTGCCATGAAGAGCGTTTACGGCAGTACGTCTGTGGCTGACGACATCCCCGTACTGACTGAACTTGTCTCCACGCGCGGAATGGCTGGCATGATGGACACCATCTGGCTCATCATCTGCGCCATGTGCTTCGGAGGTGCCATGTCGGCAGGTGGCATGGTAGGCGGCATCACACGCCTTTTTGTTCATTTGGTGAAGGGACGCACCACCATGGTAGCATCAACAGCCTGTACCGGAATGATGATGAATCTGGCGGTGGCAGACCAGTATCTGTGTATCCTGCTGACGGGAAATATGTTTAAGGATATCTATGACCGTCAGGGTTACGAGCGCTGCCTGTTGAGTCGCACGACGGAAGATGCCGTTACCGTCACTTCCGTCCTCGTGCCTTGGAACACCTGCGGCATGACGCAGGCCACGGTATTGGGCGTTGCCACGTTCACCTATCTGCCCTATTGTTTCTTCAATATCCTCAGCCCGTTGATGAGCATCTTCATTGCTTCCATCGGCTATAAGATAGTGAGACACAAGCCTGATTTATCCACTGACAACAACAATACGCCATCATGATACAGCAAACCACCTTTTCCCTTGCCCCCAAACGCAGGGGGTGCCATCTGGTGACCAACGAGATACTGGCAAACCTCACCGCACCGTTGCCTGAAACCGGACTCCTTAACCTCTTCGTACAGCACACCTCGTGTGCACTCTCTATCAACGAGAATGCCGATCCTGATGTGAGAACGGACATGGAAGAGATTCTCAATCATGTTGTAAGAGAAAACGAGTCATACTACCAACATGTATTCGAAGGGGCTGACGACATGCCTGCCCATGCCAAATCATCGCTCTTCGGCGTGAGCCTGTCTATTCCCATCACTCACGGCAGACTCAACCTTGGAACATGGCAGGGCATCTATCTCTGTGAATTCCGCAATCATGGCGGATCACGACGTATCGTCGCCACCGTCATATCATGATCTATAATTCATAACCGCCTAATTATTATGCCATTTCCTAAATCTATTAAAACAAAGTCTTTAATGCTGATCATGGCAGGCGGACTACTGTTCCAACCGCTTCAAGCCGCCGTACGCGACACCATTTCCCTGTCGCGCAACTGGCAGTTTTACAGAGGCGATGTGGCCCACACCGATGAGTTGAAAAACAAGAGCATGGAAGTGGTTCATCTGCCCCACGATTTCCAGATCTCGCAACCATGGGTAGCTCCGCAACAAGACGAGAAGGTCAACAAAAATGATGCTGCCAACAATACCAAGAGCCGACTCAGCAGCAGAGGATTCAAGGAGATGGCTGTTGGTTGGTACAGGCGTACCGTCACCCCAGACAACAGTTGGAAAAACAGGCGCATCGTGCTCGATGTTGAAGGCATCATGCTCGTGGGCGATGTCTATCTCAACGGACAACGGATAGGAGGCACAGACTACGGCTATCTCGGTTTTGAAACCGACATCACCGACAAGCTGATCTTCGGTCAGGAAAACGAAATACTCGTCAGGGCAGACACCCAGTCTCCCGACAATTCACGATGGTACACCGGTGGCGGCCTCTATCGTGACGTGCGCTTGATCATCAGCAATAAAGACACGCATTTTGCACGCCACCCTTTATTCATCACAACCGTTGACAACCGACAGGTGTGCATTCAAGCGGAGCTGTTCAACAAAAGAAAGGCAGAACCCCTGACCGTCGGAGTAACGATCGTTGACCAGAGCGGACAGACCGTTGCCCAACACGAACAACCCCTCCACTACTCGCCACGCTGGCGACAGCGTGAATATCCGTTGGACACGATAACCCTTCAGCATCCACAGCTCTGGTCGTGTGAAAGTCCGTACCTTTACACCGCCATCGTCACGATCTACAACCGTCAGCACCAGCCCCTCGACCAGGTATCGCAGTCCTTCGGCGTGAGAACCATCGCGTTTTCTCCACAATACGGCCTGCGCATCAACGGAAAGAAAGTGCTGCTCAAGGGCTTTGCCAATCACCATACACTCGGCGCATTGGGAGCGGCAGCCTACCCTCGCGCCATTGAAAAGCGGCTGCAACTGATGAAGTCGTTTGGCTACAACCACGTCCGTACTGCCCATAATCCATATAGCGAAGAGTTTCTGAACCTCTGCGACAAATACGGAATCATCGTGGTCAACGAACTGTACGACAAATGGCTGCAACAGTTTGCCGGAGGACGCACGTCCTGGCAGAACCTATGGCAGAACGACATCACAGAATGGGTGCAGCGCGACCGCAACCACCCCTCCGTCGTCATGTGGAGCTTAGGCAACGAACTGCAACAGCGGTCCGACCTCCCCTTCAACGATTGGGGTGTTACCGCCTACCGCCTCATGCGAACCCTGCTGCACCGTTACGACACCACACGTCCCACCACCGTAGCCATGCATCCACGCTATAGGAGTCTCGAAACCGATTCGTTGCCGGCTCCGTTGGCTATCGCAACAGACATCGCCTCCTACAACTACAGATACCAGTACTTCCCTGGAGACCGTAAGCGTTATCCCGACCATATCTTCTATCAAAGCGAGGCCAACACCTCGATGATAGGCACCAACTTTTTCGGCATGAACCACGATTGGGTGGTCGGACTGGCATATTGGGGTGCTATCGACTATCTTGGCGAAAGCATGGGGTGGCCCGTCAAGGGATGGAACCAAGGGGTGTTCGACATCTCCTTGCAACCCAAGCCATTGGCATATCTCGTCAAGAGCATGTTTACCACCGAACCCACTGTTCACATCGCCATCCTGGATCATGCGCAGCATAGCGAAGAATGGAACGGCATCAATGTGGCTGTTGACCAATTATCAGATCATTGGAACAGGACAGCAGGCGACACCCTCTCGCTCTACACCTATACCAATGCCGAGGAAGTAGAACTGCTGCTCAACGGAAAGTCATTAGGCAGGAAGCGCAACAACATATTGCCCACACAGCGCAACCGCATCTTCTGGCGAGGTATCGTCTATCAGCGAGGGCGCCTGGAGGCTGTTGCCCGCAACAACGGAAAGATAGTGGCTCGCCACAGGATAGAAACCACAGGAGCGGCGACTGCCTTACAGATAGAAGCCGACAACAGCCAGTGGAAAGCTGACGGGAAAGACCTGCAACATCTGCGCATCACAGCCATTGACCGCCAAGGACGCCGGGTGTGGGATGTCAACGACCCGTTGGTGTTTAAGGTAGAAGGTCCGGCAGAGATTGTTGCCACAGACAACGGCGATTTGCAGTCCGATGAAGTTCATGTCGGCAACCGTCGCCACCTCTACCACGGCTCAGCGTTAGTCATTCTGCGTTCCACCGGCGACACCGGCAATGTAAGACTCACCGTTGACAGTAAAGGACGCTATCCTCAAACCATCTGGAAAGGCAGCACATCGCACTCACGAAGATAAAAAAATTTAAGTTTCGCAACTGATGGAATTGATTGAAGTTAAAGCAGTTATCACTCCCCACGGTCGTTCGGGAAGTTAAGAGACAATAGCCTTTTGCCGTAAGACGTAGGACATTTGTCCCTTAACTTCTCTCTAACTTCCCTAACTTCCCTTAACTTCCCCACATGCGAAAGTTCAGTAACAAAACAAAACAAACAATGAAAAGAAAGATACTATCCCTCGCCGCCATGGTCCTGACGACCATCACCGGCAACGCCCAAAGCCAGGCTTTCAAGAGTCTGACGGTAGAAGCCTACGAACAAGCTATTGCCGACACAACAGTCATCCGTCTTGACGTGCGCACGTCAGAAGAGTTTGCCGCAGGTCATATAGACCGCGCCATCAACATCGATGTGCTCAACCCCGACTTTGAGCAACGCGCCACCACAACCCTTCCCCTCAGCAAGACCATCGCCATCAACTGTCGCAGTGGCAAGCGAAGCAAGCGTGCCGCCCAAATTCTTGTCCGTCATGGCTATCGCGTCATTGAGCTCGACTCCGGCTATCTCGGTTGGGTGGCAGCCGGCAAGAAAATCACGCGATAATACCACACAGCTCCGTTTCGCCAGAAAGTCAAATGAAGCCCTTGTTTTTGCTTTTTGGAAACTGTAATACTGTAACTGTTATTTGTTATTTGAAACACTTAAATGGATATATCAGATATTCGACCAGTATGTTGTTATCAATAAATTAGTCATATCGCACTCATTCCCACATCGTGAGGTTTCTCCCTTTCAGTAGCCTGTTTCTCCCATTTTTGTCCCATCATCGTCCGCTCAATTTTGGGATTTAATGCGGATTCACTGGTGACTTACTGAGGAGTTGCCCACGTCTGTGTGCGGACGGAATTTTCAGTGCAATGAGTGATTCTCTTTTGAAACACGGTGCAGAGATAGTGCAAACCGAACGGAATGTAAAAGAAAAACTCGTTTTTCTTTTCATTCCCGAGGTGCCTCACACAAGCATTATTCATCACACAACAATACAAGGAGCGTTACGATACCCGTTGGTGGAATTAATTTAAGTTGATAAATATGAGTAAAAGGTTGTATATATCGCTGTTTTTTAGTAACTTAGTGGTGTTCAAAACATTAAGTTCAAACCATCGTATGTACAACCTTTATACAAAATTCGTCAAAATACTTGAGATATGCGAACAATTCTCTGAAAATCTCGTCAATGAATCGGGTAATGTTCCACGTCGTGGTCCTGTTCCCAAGTTTTCGGATTTGGAAGTGGTGGCGCTATCCCTGACAGCAGAGACCGAGAGCATTGATAGTGAGAAGTGGTTGTTCGACTATAAATTGCAAGAGTACAAGGACAGCATTCCCAATCTCATATCAAGGAGACAGTTCAATGACCGCAGGAAGAAAACGTCAGGCCTGTGTGAGGAACTGCGCAAGAGGATTGCCATGGAAATGGATGGCGGAGAGGAACAATTCTTTGTTGACTCCAAGCCGATAGAGGTTTGGAGGGTTGCAAGAGGAAAACGTTGCAAGATGGGACGTACCGGCAATTTCTCGCAAGCTCCCGACTTCGGCTTCTGTGCTTCGCAGAACACGTATTATTTTGGTTATAAGTTACACGCTCTATGTGGGTTAAGTGGAGTTATCCATTCCTATGATCTGTCAAAGGCAAGTGTAGTTGACCTCCATTATATGAAGGATGTAAAACATACTTATCACGACTGTAGCATCTATGGTGACAAAGGGTATATTGGAGCTGACGTACAGCTTGACTTGTTCGAAACCGCACACATAAGACTGGAGTGTCCGTATCGGCTCAACCAAAAGGATTGGAAACCGACATTCATTCCGTTTGCAAAGGCAAGAAAGAGGATTGAGACAATATTCTCACAAATTACATACCAGTTTCTGGTCATCAGGAACTACGCGAAAATAACGAATGGTTTGTTTGCCAGAATCATTGGCAAAATTAGTGCACTTACCATTCTGCAATACGTAAACTTCATTAACGACAAGCCCATTGGCAGAATTAAGTATGCACTAAATTAATTCCGCCAACAGGTTAAAGAAGGGAATATTGTCGTTCCTTGTATATGGAAATCCGCCATTCCTTTTGGTCGCAATAGAAAAATCTCATATGTAAAGGATTCCAATGGTATCTACTTTGAGATCAATCTGAAAGGGAATATCATACGTCAACTAGATTCTTGTCCGAAAAATATATGTATTATTATTTAGTGAACTCAAAAATAGAAAATTCAAATGGGAATTATAGCATTTGGTATAGCAACCCTTCGTCCACTAAGTATCTGTTTTAGCAAATATTGGACGAACCATCAGATCCTGTCATATAATCTGGCTTGTTATCTACTTGAAGATGACGAGCCAGAATTGTGAGAAGGCTCATCGTGACAAAAACGCATATCCTGTCCCGTAAATTTCTCTCTATTAGCCTTGTGGCTATGCATAAAAAACACTATCTTTGCGCCCGCTTTTAGAATAAGCACTCGAAGAAAAGAAAAAACACAATCCCAAAGAAACTAATGTAGAGCCGTTTCTCGGTTAATATACGCGATCTTTGACATAATGGCACAACTAATCCAACAGACAATAAAAATCTCGTTGTCTATTAATCTCTCGTGCTCTATATCAAGAGAGCAATATGTTTAGAAAAGATAAGCAACTTAAACCGTTTATAATTTGAAAGACATCTCAAATATCTCGCTGACCTTGTCAGCAAAAAATCTTTCCATCTATACTGATGGATCAGTGACTGTGAACATAAAGGCAAAAAGTGGTTCATATATCAAGAAAGACCGCTTCTCCTGCTTCATCTATACTGATGACTACTATCCGATTTGCAATAGCGATGAGTCTGGTAAACAGCTTCCAATTAATGGTGGTTGCATCGACATCGAGATTCAAAGCCACAAGATTTGGTTACCTGGGGACTATATCCTATTCGTTCTTGACGAAACCACAAAGTCGCAATTACGGATTGATTTCAGCCTTGATGACAGGTTAAGAGTCATCTGCGGCGAACCAAAGGAATGTAACTCTGGCAGTTTGGATTACGTCCTGACCTCATGCGTAGAAAATACCGATGCCAGTTGGGATGTTGTTGCTACTGCGCCAGGAGCAGCCCAGTTGAGGAGGTATGTGCTTGAATGCAACCAGTTTAAGAACTACAACAAACTCCGGAAGCAACTTAATGTGAAAGAGTTAAAATGCAACAGGAATCTCCTGATATACACTTACAACCAAGACTGGTCTGTCCAGACGTTGGAAATGTTCAAGAAACTTTGCGTTTTCGGAACATATTTCACCCACATAGATTGCTCATCACTCAACAACGTGTCTTCTGTTAGTCAAACGTTGGCTTTAGACGAGAAATTCAAGGGTACAAACCATGTTTACTGTCTGACGAATCTGAGCTCACTCTTAACTAGTGATGAGAAAATGGTGGTAAAGAAAGTCGAAGAAAGAATGCATGATGAAAAAGGGCTATGCACACTTTGGCTTTGTGGAAGCCGCCAAGAGATTGACAGCGTAATGGAAGTATATCCTTTGCTGCGTGAATTCTTCCTTAGTAGCAACCAGTTGGAACAGCAACCATACACAGACTTCGAGATTGTTCAAGCATTTATCTCAGAGTTCGAGAAAGAGGACTTGATGCCCACGGACGAAGTAAAAGATGAACTTTCCAGAGCCATTCTCAAATGTCAGGAGGACGGCAGTATAGGTACTTGGTCATTAAGTAGTATCCATCACTTCATTGTTCAAGATGTACTCCCGAGATATGTCAAAAGAGCCATCAACGATATAGTGAGTGAGGATATATCGCCTCTCACCATGGAAGATATAGACTTGAGCCTCCTTCCGCATACAACCTCGGCATTCGAGGACAGTATCAAAGAACTTGATCGTATGGTTGGACTTGATGACATCAAACAAAGTATCATCACCATGGCCAATCAGGCACGATTCTGTCTTGAACGGCGTAGGGCAGGTTTTCCAACCTCCGATGACACTCCCCGTCATGCTATTTTTACCGGGAATCCTGGAACAGGCAAAACAACCGTTGCGAAGATGATAGGCAGGATCTATCACTCACTCGGCGTCTTGTCTAAAGGAGAAGTAATTTGCACAGACCGTACAAGACTTGTCGGACGCTATGTTGGAGAAACGGAAAACAACATGAAGATAGTCCTAGCAGAGGCACATGGGAATGTGCTTTTCATTGACGAAGCATACAACCTATACGATGGTGCGGATGATCGCCAAGACTATGGTAACCACGTCTTAGACAGCCTGCTAACCGTTCTTGCTCAGCCTAACCCCGACATGGTCATTATCCTCGCAGGATATGAGAAAGAAATGGATGCCATGCTGAACTCGAACCCTGGCTTATCAGGGCGTTTCACATACAAATATCGTTTCAATGACTATAATGCTGAACAGCTTATGGAAATAGCCTGCAATTTGTTCAATCGTGATCAATATGTACTTACTGACGAAGCCAAGGATATGCTGACTGAAACGATTAGCGAGACAGTGTCTCAACGAACAAAGAACTTTGGAAATGCCAGATGGGTTGAGCAATTCGTTAAAAATGGAATCATCCCAGCAATGGCAGACCGGGTTATACATGCTACCACAAAGGATTACCAACACATCTTGGTTTCTGATGTGGTAGAGGGATATAAGCGTTTCAATCCCAATGTTATTGAACTGAAGCCACGCCGAAAGGTGGGCTTCAGTGCCTAAAAGGCACCACAATATGCTAAAAAATGCACAAATTGTTGTGATGATGAGATAAATTGTGTAAATTTGCACAAAATTGCCAACAATAGCATTCTTGCGGCAAGCTCATCTAACAATTTGTGGATATGAACGGACAAGAGATTATTGAAATTGAGAAAGCTATTCTTATAATTGAGTATCTTCCTTCTCTGAATTACTCCATGCTGAACAATGGCGTGGAAACCTGTTCGAAATGCGTACTGGAAAATGTGGATCAACACGACTGGCATCAGGTTCAGATTAGTATTAGGGGTGAGCTCATTAAAGGACATGTGCAAAGACTTGAGTTCCTGCGTAAAGGACAATCCGTTCAGATTGGCCACTTTAAAATCCTGCCAGACATTAAGAAACTGAGTGAGATTACGGAGGCTATCAACACAACATTCACTGTTACCGTAGAAGAACAGAGTGGACAGCTGTTGCAGCAAGAGTTGCCCATTACCTTACTTGCATACGATGAATGGGCAGGAACGAATGTCATCCCAGAGCATATCGCCTCATTTGTTGTGCCAAACAATCCGCTTCTGTCAAGAATCAAGGTTTCCGCAGCGCAGTTCCTGGAGAAATGGACTGGGTCTTCTCAGTTAGACGAATATCAGACCCAAGACCGTAATCGCGTTCGTGCCCAAGTGGCTGCCATCTACGAAGCGTTACGTTCGGAAGGCATTGTCTATTCTGCGCCACCTGCCAGTTTTGAAACAAGTGGTCAGCGTATACGACTGGCAGACAAAGTGCTGACCGAGAAACTGGGCACCTGCATAGACACCAGCCTTCTGATAGCGTCCTGTCTTGAAGCCTGCGACATATACCCCATCATAGTCATGATGAAAGGTCATGTGCTGGTAGGGGCTTGGCTGACTCCAACGGTCTGCCCCCAAATGGTTTGCGATGACGTAAGCCTCTTACTCAAAGAAACTGCTGACGGCAATAATAATATCGTGCTGCTTGAATCGACCGCTATTACTTCCTCGGAGAACGTGGGATTTGAAGAAGCAGTCAAGACTGCCTTGGCAAAACTGAAAGACGAGAGCCAGTTCAACTACTTTGTCGATATTCATCGTTGCCGTCTTGGCAATATACGTCCCATACCACAGCGCATACAAAAGGATGGCGTCTGGACATTTGACAATGAGGGTGTGGAGCATCAGCATGCGACAGACCACATCAGTGAACTGAGCCATTATGATTTACGACTTGAAGACACAGGGAAACCGACTACCAAACAGATGATATGGGAGCGTAAGTTGTTGGACTTCTCTCTTCGTAACAATCTGCTCAACACCCGTCTCGGAAAGAGAGTGGTTCCATTTATCTCTTTTGAGATTGAGCATTTGGAAGACCATTTGCAAAACAACGAAGACTATGCGATTACACCTTCTCCTGGCAAGAAAATAGAGCCTAATAGCGAGGGCATGTACGATTCTCAGCATCAAGCTGAGGAATATCAGAATTTCGTTTCAGAGATGATCAAGAGCAATAAGATTGCTTCCTATCTGACAGAAACGGAACTTCAGAGCGCACTTACCTATGTTTACAGAACTGCCCGTACATCCTTGGAAGAAAACGGCGCCAACAGTCTGTTCCTTGCACTGGGAATGCTCCGATGGTTTGAGACTGCCAAAAGCGAACAGCCACGTTATGCGCCAATTCTCCTATTGCCAGTAGACATTATCAGAAGGAGCGGCAACAAATATGTCATCCGCAAACGCGACGAAGATATTATCCTGAATATCACACTTGTTGAGCTGTTGAAACAGAACTTCAAAATCAACCTTGATATTTTGAAGGATCTGCCAAAAGATGAGAGCGGTGTGGATGTGAAGAAAATCTTCACCTACTTCCGTCGCGCCATCATGGAACAGAAAAAATGGAACGTCCTTGAAGAATCCATGCTCGGACTGTTTTCATTCAATAAGTTCGTGATGTGGAATGACATCCATTCGAATGCCGATTTGATGGCTGAAAACACTATCATTGCCTCACTCATCGAGAATCGGGACAAGCAGGACGTTACAGAGGATTCAGTTGATGCCCGCATCATTGATAAGACAAACTCACCTATGGATTTCTCGATACCTCTTGATGTCGATTCCTCACAGATGGAAGCCATCGTAGAGTCAGGAAGGGGCAGGACGTTCATCCTGCATGGCCCTCCTGGAACAGGTAAGTCGCAGACCATTACCAATATGATTGCCAATGCGCTCTATCAGGGGAGAAGGGTGCTCTTCGTGGCAGAGAAGATGGCAGCCCTCTCTGTTGTCCAGTCACGATTGGAGAAGATAGGTCTTGCACCCTTCTGTCTGGAACTGCACTCCAACAAAGCCACCAAGAAACACTTCCTGGAGCAGATGGACAAGGTGCTGAATGTCACTAAGATCAAGGAACCAGCAGAATATGCTTCCAAGGCAGAAGAATTGTTTGCTGAGCGCAAAAGCCTGATTAGCTACATGGATGCCCTACATCAAAAAGGCAGCAATGGTTTGAGCCTATATGACTGTATCTCCGAATACCTGTCGATCCCGCAGGAAGAAGTACAAGATGGCTTGCCTCGCAGAGATGTCCTGACAGCCTCCTTTATCGCGAATTGCCGGGAACAGGTTGATTCCCTTGACACTATTCTGAATATTGTCGGTACGCCAGAGAGTCATCCGCTATTAGGATTGGAGCCTGTTAACAACAGACTTGAGACGACCGATGGCATCAAAAAGCTTCTGCAGGAGTTCAGTAAGACCTTTGCGGATTACACCCAGGCTCTGTCGGCATGCAGCACCGACATGATGCAGACAAATGTACGAGCCTGTAAGCGTGAATGGGAGGACATACAGGCCAAATGGTTCCTGCCGCGTTATTTTGCCAAGAAGAAGTTCTTGAAGACTTTCCAGATCTATGGCCGTGTCGATGCCTCGAACATCGACGAAGTCTTTACCCTTATCGGCGATTATCAGAACCGACAGGATGTCTATCAGAAGCACATCGGCTTGCAAGGTGCCAACGGGCGTCAGAACTTTGACCAAGATGTGCTGGTCCTCCATCATCAGCTGATGGAAATGACCGACCAGCTGCAGGCAAAGACAAACCAGGAAAACGCGATAGAAGATATCGCCGTTTCTTCGTCCAGATGGCTTGATGGCTATCAGCAGATGAAGGACTGGTATCTGTGGACGGACAAGAAGCGAGAGCTATGCCAGATGAATCTACAACAGGTCGTTGCATTACTTGAAAAGGGTGGAAAACCCCAGGAAGTCATACCTGCCTTCATCAAAGGCGTATACCGCTATCTTATCTCTGTAGCCATAGATGCCGACGAACAGCTGCGCTCATTCAACAGCAAACTTTTCAGCCAGCGCATAGAACAATACAAGCGAGACACCCAGCGTTTCCAGGAACTAAGCAAGGAAGAGCTCTATAGCAAATTAGCAGCACGAGTGCCGTCTTCTTCTGCGTCCTCGGCTGACGGTTCGGAGATCGGTATCCTGAAACGCAATATCGCCAACGGCGGACGAGGCAACTCCATCCGCACGATTATGGACAACATACCCGCTCTGCTGCCACGACTCTGCCCTTGTATGCTGATGAGTCCTATCAGTGTGGCCCAGTACATCGACCTGAAATCCGAGAAGTTCGACCTGGTCATCTTCGACGAGGCCTCTCAGATGCCTACCAGCGAGGCCGTGGGAGCCATTGCACGAGGCAAGGCGCTGATTGTGGTGGGCGACAGCAAACAGATGCCGCCAACCAGTTTCTTCTCTTCCACCCAGGTTGATGAAGAAGAAGCCGATATTGACGACATGGAGAGTATCCTTGACGACTGTAAGACGTTGTCGCTGCGTGAATACTACCTGAGCTGGCACTACCGCAGCAAGCATGAGAGTCTGATTGCATTCAGTAACTCCCAGTATTACGACAACCGCCTCTTCACCTTCCCCTCCGTCGACGATCAGATGGCCAAGGTCAAGTTAGTACCTGTAAATGGCGTCTATGACAAAGGACGTACACGCAGTAATCCGGAAGAGTCAAAGGCCATTGTCAAGGAGATTATCCGCAGACTCTCAGACCCAGAACGGTCGAAGTACAGCATCGGTGTCGTGTCCTTCAGTAAAGTACAAGGAGACCGTATTGAAGATGACCTGACAGAGGAACTTGACCGTCATCCTGAATTGAAGGACATCGCCTATAATAGTCCCGAACCCATCTTCGTGAAGAATCTTGAAAACGTACAGGGTGATGAACGTGACGTTATCTTGTTCTCTGTTGGCTATGGTGCCGACAAGAACGGAAAGGTGTCCATGAACTTCGGCCCGCTGAATAATGCTGGTGGTGAAAGACGACTCAACGTTGCCGTTTCACGCGCCCGTTATGAAATGATTGTATACTCAACGTTGAAGTCGAGTCAGATAGACCTCAAACGTTCACAAGCGAAAGGCGTGGAAGGGCTGAAAAGTTTCCTGGAGTTTGCTGAGACTGGCCGTCTGCCCATGATAGACAGTGCCTTGCAGGAAGCAGACCAGAACGTGATGGTAAGACAAATCTGCGACATGCTCACAGAACAAGGTTACATGGCCAAGCCCAATGTAGGCCGTTCGAATTTCAAGGTAGACATTGCCGTCTCGACCGCAGAGCATCCCGAAAAATACATATTAGGAATCCTTTGCGACGGCAAAACCTATTATGAGACGAAGACGACCCGTGACCGTGAGATCGTACAGCCCAATGTCCTGAGGATGCTGGGATGGCGTGTAATGCGCGTCTATTCTATTGACTGGTATGAGAACCGTGAGCGAAGCATCCAGCAGATACTCGACGAACTGAAAGGAAATGAGGCAGCCGATGTGAAGCCTGAGACGGAAAAAGACGACATCCCCCTCAAGGCGTTCTGTGCAGACCATATCAAGAAGACCGACATCCTCAAGGAACCGGAAAGGAATCAGGGACAGATACCGTATATCGAAGCAGAAGTCACCGTTCCTGCGATTGATAAGGCAGCCTATGATCCGACCGCTGCTTATAATACCAAAGTGACACGTCAGATACTGGCCAAAGAACAGCCCATCACCGAAGGCTATCTCTGTAAGCGAGTAGCCAGGCTTTTCGGTTTCGGGCATGCCGGTGCGAATATTCAGAAGGCGGTATCGATAGCAATGACTAAGTTCTACCGTGATCCGCTTTCGCTGGGGGGAGTCTCGAGTCTGTGGCTGGACGAGGATAGTTCGAAGAATTATAAAACCTATCGTTCACCATCACCAAGAAGCATAACGGAAATACCTGTATGTGAGGTTATGAATGCCGTCAACGAGGTGATACGTGAAGAGTTCTCGCTTCCCAAGGAAAAGATCCCGACTATTGCAGCCCGAAAGCTCGGATTCTCCAATGCCGGCGCAAAAATAGTCGAGACGATCAATGCTGTCCTCGATATCATGTTACAAAAAGGAGACATCAGAGAAGTGAATGGTATGCTGTCATTTAACACCTAACAATATCGTACAAAGCTGACTTCTTACTGCTGTAGGCAGCCCACATCTTATCCCCGTATGAGAAGTGCCACCACTCAGCGGGATAGTTTACAAAACCGGCTCGTTGCATAGCATCTACCAGAATACGTCTATTCCTACGTTGTTCATCGGTCAGAGCTATGCAACGAGTCTTCGTCTTTTGGTTGTGCTCTGAGTATTGAGTACCCATGTCTAATTCTCTTCCTTCTTTATCACAGAGGCCCATATCAACCGCTCCACCCGTTTGATGCCCACCTCCGACTCCTGCGATACCAATATTCAACAAACGAAGAATTTCCGTCTCGTCATAATCCGGGTATTTCTGCTTTAACTGCTCATTTAGTTCATTTCGCCTGTTTGCTTGAGTTTCGGGAGAACGATAAATCTGATATATGTGTAAACAACACCCCTTCTCCGAGACCACCTTTGCTGCCTTTAACAAACGCTCAATCATGCCTTTTCTCCCAAAATAAGCATTCCCGTCTGTTTTGACCCAACCCTCGCCTGCTAGCAGTTGTACCATTGGGTCATTGTTTTCCATGACGCTAATCCCATTAACATAGTCAGAGGGTAATATCTGTCGGATGCCCAATCTGACCAAGAAAATGTTATATAGAACCCTTATATTCATTCTGATTCCCAATTTCGGCTAATGGACATTATCACATATCCCTCTTTACAATAGTCTGGGGCATCTAATAGATAGGTTACCTCCACAGCCATCTCCCTACCAGTATAATTACCATTATACCACTCCCGTAAATGCAGTATGTCATGGACTTGATAATTTCTATCATTATACCTTACCTCAAAACTCTTTTCTCCAGAATCTATTGCATTATAGTATTCTGGTAGAATCTTTATGTAATGGTGTTGTCTGTTCATAACTTATATCTGAGATTGTTTCTTTTTGTTCTTTATCTTTAGTATTTCACATAGACATGATAACAACAGAGTCAAAGAATTGTTCTTGAAATCTAACTATTTCCTCTATTTCTTCTTTGGTGAAAGCCCTGTCCTCTGGGCAAACTACCCATTTCTCTTCAACATCATCATTTCTGTGAATGACGGCTATGACTTTTCCAGTGTACTCCTTGACAGGTACATCCACGCCGATTACGTAAGCATCCTGTTCCTCCCCGTCCTGTGCTATGATTCCTTTTACATACCCATAGTTAATGGGATAATACAGATTCTTATGCACAGGATGATAACTTCCTATAGGCCTATCAACAGTTACTGTCACTATCTTTCCTATCATATTACTCTACATTATTGTTTTTCAAATTCATCTGATATCAAATGGCCCATTTCCCCATTCCATTTATACCTTTTGTCGGAGGGAGGCGGCCAGTCATCATAACGATAATCATCCCAATCAAACCAGCCTCTATTTTTTAGATAGATTTGCCACTTTCTCCAATACTCAGACCCCTCAATGCTGGAATCATTGTTATAAGGGATATTGAGATAATTCAGATCTCGCAAACCATGCATATTATGCAAGACAGAAAAACCAAACAGATCCTGTTGCCATGTCCTAACCATTTTCTTATAATTCACAATGTGGGAGTTTGTCAGAAGTACCAGGTGAATGGCTGGCACCAAATCATACTGCTGTGATAGCGCCAAGAATCTGCGCATCTCACATGCTTGATCATATAGCTCCATCATAGGGCTGAATCTCCGATCTTTCCGATCCTTGCTGACTGTACCATCAGGAAGAACCTTTCTGAAATATTTAGCAGGGCTGTTTAGTGTGAGCCTGCCTACGCCTTTATCTGCATACTCTAAGGCCCCATCTTCCACTTTCCAACAGTCTATACACAGCAAGACTATTTCTGTTTTAGTTGCATAGAAACAGACTGTGTAGTTGTCTATTTCCCTACCAGAAAAGGTAGAAAACACCTCTTTGCTTTTAGCTATCTCGGACATGAAGTCCAGGACGGTGTCATTGGTCTGAATAAAAAACTTATCAATCATGCCAGATTGCCTTATGTTGTTCCTTCACTTATTTTTAGAAAGGGAGAATCTCCTCTTCAGGATCAATAGGTTGCGACCCCATAATAGAGTCAGATTGTGAACTCGTTGAAAAAGTATCAAAGACGGTTCTCCCCCCCTCAGAGTACTCCTTTACTGGTTTCAGGAAATCATCTGCAGAAGGATCTGACGGCATCTTGTATTTATCATCCAAAGCCATATAGGCATATTTTCGCAAGATATCCAGTTTTCTGCATTCATAGTCATAGTCCACAAAAGGATGTGCATGAAGCCTTTTGTATTCTTGGCTGTCCTTCATGGCTTTCTTAACCTTGTCGCTCCATTCTTCAAATGCCAAGACAGGTTTACTGCAATCAGCCTTTTCCAAATAGTATATAGCCAGTCTTATATCCTGCAAATTGACAGGAAAGAACCAACTTGTCGTATCAGAATCCCTTGACTTGCTTACTTCATAATCTTCGATACCTTTAACACAGTAGTTGTGAACTATTTTGTACAGAACGTCTAACCCCTCATTTTCATCAAATTCTCTGCCAGTATGATACAAAACTGCAAAATAATCTGTGAGCGATAGTTTTTCCTTTTCTATCACATAGTCCTTGTCTTTTGCCAGTCTAAGACATACAAAGTAATAATCGCGATCTTCTGTAAAGTCCTGCATGTTCTGCCTTACATAATCCAACGGGAGGTACCTGATGACTACCCACTTACATCTTTGCTCGTGATACAACTCCCATAGTTCCTTTATCTTGTTTCCCAATGAAGAGTCCCAATAGTCAAGCAGTTGCTTATACGCCCAATGCCTATCTTCCTTCCCTGCTTCCAGGAAAGCTGCCAATATAGTTTTCTGATCCTTCCAGTCAAGCGCCCAGAAGCGCCACTGTATCTCTTTCCTTGAGACAGTCACCTTTCCGCTCTTTTTGTCTACATAGTTTTTTATCAATGTAGCAACTGGCGTATTATGTCTACGAATATTCTTTATCATGTCTGAACCTAGAATCCTCATTTAATTGATTGCGGTTACAAAGATAGTTATTCCCTACAACATATCCACTCAGCGCGATAAAAATAACACGTGACAAGCAGACAATAGCTGTCTCGACAAGTATTTTGCTATTTCACTTATATAGTTCTGACAATTGGGAAATAACATCCTGCATACGCTGGCGGAATGGAGTATTGCCTAAGACATAAAGTCCTTTACCATAGCCAAGTAACCGAGCCTGTAGCTCTAAGTTGGGAATGACACAGATTGAAAACTCTCCAAATCCTTTCTCCTGGTCAAAAGGTATCGTTTCAGTTTGAGACGAATGAATGGGTTTAGTCCGCAACAGATGATGAACCTTGAAGTCCACAGTCCTTATGGTAATCTGTTCCAATTTCTCCTCATCGAATCTGGTCACGCCGACAATATCTTTGAAATAGTTAGCATAGAAATCCTTAGGAGTCTTTTTGAATGGGATATCCACATGGACCATAATGTCATTGGCCGAACCATTATATACGATCCTGTCCAAGGCAAAATTCACAACCTCCCATGTACCATCTTCTTGTTGAACATAGCCCAAAAGGAACCATCTGGAATTATATTCTTTCAATAGATGTGGATGAACAGTCTTCTTCATCAGATTTTGGAAGCCTTGAATATACTTAAACGAGATTACCCATTTCCCAAGATACTTAACGAGAACCTTTACCAGACTAAGATTTTGAAGTTCGGAAACACATTCCAGTTCTACAAGATGTTCCTGGGCAGACTTCCCATCAAAGAGCATCTGAAGACCTCCTGTAAGGAACAGGCGACGTTCGTCACCATCTTTTTTCAGGAGTTCATTCTTCTCTTCTTCACTTCTGAAATAGAACTCATAGCCTTCCTTATATCTGAATCCATCCCTAAAATCTCGACCGTTTTTGTACTCAACAGCATGATCATTTCTATTCAATTGTTTTTTCAGTCTGCCGTAGTCCTTATCGCCTTCCAACTTGCTGATTGGCTTTCCATAAAACTTCTCCATTATCGAACGAAGCGTAACAAACTGTTCCGTTGAAGCCATTTCATCACATATTTCATACAAACGATCCATATACAATCATATTTGAAATTAGGAAATCTGCTGCAAACTTACGAAAAAAAAACGAGATTAGCTACTTATGTCGTGACAAAACATGCAATAATGTCCCCAAAATATACAAATTATATCTTGTTTCTTCAAAAAATACATCATATCTTTGCATTTCAATCGCTTTAAATTTTTAGGTTATGTCGTTACGTTTAATACCGGATTTTAAGAAAGAAGGGAATAGCAACATCTTAAATCTAATTGGAAGTGTTGCCCGAAAACATGATGTTGATTGCATGAACATTACTGGTTTTTGCAAAACAACAGGTGAAACACCTGTATATGTGTTTGTTAGTGGAAATGAAGTGGTCATTCTGATGATAGACTGGCGGCCTGTACCTGAAGAAGAAATAGCTGATGAAGAGGAATACTTCGGGAATCCTCCAACCTATTTTAGCGGTAAAAACAAGCGAGACAGTCCTGTATGGAGGCTTTCTGAGTTTTCTAGGCTGTATCAGCGTGTAATGGCTGATGCGAATGTCAGATTGACTTATGTCTGGGGTGTGCTAATAACCAATTCAACCTTTATCAACTACGATGACATGACCTTTTTCTGGGACATGATGGGGGTATCTGTCTTTCATGGCTATGGAAAAGGATCCATACCATTTGTTCACTATTCATATAAATACCATTCCACGGCACTTGCTCAATACAAAGCCTTCAGACTTTGGTGTGAACGCCAAGGTGATCTACCAAGAGACCCTTATGCATTTGAAGGTATTGATGCTGACTATGATGAAATGGAGTTTGGACTTGACAAAGATGACAACGACATCGATATACAGTCATTTGTGGATGACGATGACTTTCTTAATGACTTAGACGAGTTCGCAGATGATGACGAGGATGAGGATATGGAAGACGACGAGGAAGATACAGATATTGATCTTCCCCATTTCCCTTCAGGGACAATGAGACTTGGTCAAAACAAAACTATAAATGTCGAGATACTCAAGCCACTTCCTTCCCCTCGTGAAGAACTCGAAAAGATGGTCGGCTGTCAGAATATAAAAACGCAAATAAGTGACCTGATAGAGCTAACCAAGTACAATAAGTGGATGGTCGATCATTATCCCAAATGGAAGCAGCATCACGTTTCCCTTCATGCTATCTTCTTGGGCCGACCTGGAACAGGCAAGACAACTGTATGTAAAATATATGGCGGGTTATTAAAAGAAGCTGGAGTTTTGAGTAAAGGCCATGTCGTGGTATGCAATCGCGCTACGTTCTTGGGGTCTAACTGGGGAGATGAGGAGAATGCTATTCGACAGGTCCTGAAAAAAGCAAGAGGCGGTGTGCTTATGATAGACGAGGCGTACTTGCTGAATTCCAATCATCCAAATGATCCAGGGAAACTAATCCTCCCTCAGTTCATGGACATCCTATCTAACGAAGAAAAACGAGATGTAGCCATTGTACTATGTGGCTACAAAGAACCTATGCAGAAGCTGTTGGATTTGAATCCTGGATTAGCCTCGCGCTTCCCAAATCATTTTGAATTTAAGGATTTTTCAATACAAGAACTTATGGAAATCACTTATCGCCGATTAAGCGAATACGGTTATCACTTCACAAAGGCTGGTCTAAAGAAATACAAAGCCGTCTTAGCAGAAGCATATAAAGTACGCAATCCTAACAATTGGGGGAATGCTCGATTTGTAGCAAATCTCCTAGAAAACATATACCTCTTTCATGCCAAGCGTTGTATGCGGAGCAAAAACAATGATGACACCAAGGCTTTCTTCAACATAACGCCAGCTGATATTCAACCTATTGAAGTCCCCTGTGAAAAGAAACGAATTGGCTTTTGAAATGCAAAAGAATATCAGATTATTGGAATCTTTTTCAATTCTTAATAAATTTAAAATATTATTAAGAAATCTTGGGCGTGTGAATGTTTTTTGCTAAATTTGTAACACAATAATTGAATTCCTATGAGAATAAAGACGTTCTTTACCTTAGCACTTCTATGCATGACCATAACATCATGTACAGATGAGGAAGTTACGCCCAACTTGGATTATATCCATTTAATATATTGTACCCCAACTGAATTTGGGAAATGCCTCCCTTTAGAGATTGAGAATGCCGTGAGTGGATGGCATGCCCGCTATATTGGAGCACCCACTAAAGAACTACTCACTTTGGAGCCGATTTATGAGGTTGATGAAGATGGGGACACCTGTGTTGTTTTTAACGAATATCTTGCTGATGGTAAATTGAATGGGAAATATATCCTTCATCGTAGTTCAATGTTTGTAAATGAATACGATGGAGTCTCATATATTAATTCTTCAGGGAAAGATACAACCGATTTCTATACCAACATCATTAAGGAAGGAACTGTATTCACTGCGAACCCTAATGTGTCTGAAGCTATTCGAAAGACAATGGAATACGAAGGTAATGATCCTCCTGGATGTGGCACAGAGCGACGCGACCTGAATATGTCTTATCTGATTCACTCCAACCCAGAAACCCTTCACATGCCAATCAAGGTCGAGGACTTATACATACGCGACTCCCCCGATGGGAAATTACGCCTTTATGCTTTTACAGGATATACAGGAGGAAATGGAGTTGGTTCAAACTATGATATAGGTATTTTGCAATATGAAATGGGAAATGATGATGTTGGCGTATTAGACGATTTCACCGTTCTATTATATAATTCACTAGTTGACTTCGGAGAAGCCAATTTCCCATATTGTGAAATCCAGAGTATACGTAATAGCAAACTCAACGGAATAACATATTATTTAATAGAAGCTTCGTTCAGCGATGCCAGACCAATGATGCTTGAAGGAAGTGATGAATATGTAAAGTCAGACGATACTGTTTTATATGCATTCACCATCAACAAGGGGAAATTAGTTCCTGCTCCAATCTTTGGAAATAAATGGCTTATAGAGGTAGTTGGATCGCAGGAAACAACGGAACTACACTATGGGTATAATGATGCGACAAAGACAGTAAGTGTACCCATCGTAGAAGGCGAGGGTCATATCTTCAAGGGCAAATACAGACAAATCAAAATACAATAAGACTTTATGAAACAAATATCTTTTTCGAATTTCAGAAGGTTTGAGGAATTCCCTCCCCTCTCATTCGGGGATATCACATTTCTTGTGGGAGGTAATAATTGTGGAAAGTCAACACTAGTCAAGGCACTTCTGCTCACTTTTGACAACTTGCGCCATATTCGTAACTCCTGGAAAGATCCCGCATCCCATGCGCCCAAATTTCGTTTTGATGCCAACCAGATACACGATCTCCATATAGGAACTTTTTGGAGAGCATTAAATCATCATGCAGCTGATAAGAAAGACAAAACCATTTCATTCAACTTAGTCGTAGAAAAAATCACTTTCGGCATTACTATTGAAGGAAATGAAAATGATAAAGATGACAGCTATGAGACTCTTTCCCCTATTATCCTTCTTTCTATCAAGGATGCTGAAGGGATTTCTGTTGCCTTTAATTATAAAAATTCTCAGGCAACAATATTTGCTAATGAGACAAACCTCACGATGGCAATGGAGAGGCCATCAGTATTGATGAATGAGAATGACATCATTAATCAAATTGTTGATTTCTCCGAAAAATGCAATGAATATAAAGACGAACTACAAGCTCTCGCGAAAAAGGTTGCAGTCACATTAAGAAACAATGTCATTGAATACATTTATACACATGCAGTAACACAAAAGATAGTCTTCTCATACGAGGACAAGAACGATTACATAGCAGCTGTCCTTCACGACTACTTTGAAGAACAAATTCAAGAAGAAGACAAAGAACGGCTGTTCGTTCTTGAATGGATGAGAAAGTTTGAGATTGGTTCAGATTTCAGCATTGACTGCAAGTCAGGAGCGGCTTATTATGTAAAAGTCAAGAATATGGCTGGCAGAGAAATGGAATTAGCAGATCTCGGCCTTGGTTATATACAAATCATGATCCTTCTTCTTAAATTGGCAACTTTTATCAGTCGTTATGAAGGGCCATCAACCCCCACGCCAACGATTGTTATCGAAGAACCAGAACAAAATCTACATCCCAAGTTGCAGAGTTTGCTGGCAGACCTCTTCGCAGACATCTACAACGACTATGGATTCCGTTTCATCATCGAAACTCACTCGGAGTACATCATCCGTTCTGTACAGAACATAGTGCTCCAGCAATCTTACCAAGACCAGGAAGAACTCGAGCAGAAGAATCCCTTCAAGGTATATTATTTCCCGACTACTCGTGCCCCCTACGATACGGGATTCCTCCCCAGCGGCAGATTCAAGAATAAGTTCGACACAGGCTTCTTCGATGAAGCTGGACGTCTCCACATGACCATCATCAAGCACGAAAGGAGGAAGTAGCCTATGCTCAGTATCTTTATTCCCCAAGAGACCTTGGAGGATATCGTCATCAACAATATGGCTTCAGACACAAAGCCTGAAGACCAGGATGTTTGGTTTAAGATCTTTACCAAGCAAAAGGTGATATTTGTGTCCTCATGGGAAAAGAAAAGGTACTATTTAAATGATCCGGAAGAAGACCCTCTTATACGCTTGTCAAATGCTTATGGAGTTAAAGTCTTGTATGCGACACAATTTATCGAAGACATTCCTCTAAATCACAGATTAGTCACCAATTATTGGAACGGCATCTATTTGTTAGACATTTCTCCTGAAGATGCAGCAGAAATACAGCGGGACTATGGAGTTATATGCCAGCCAACGAATCAAATGGATGCTTCTGTGTTGATGGATCCTGGTTTACGTTTCAGTTTTAAGGAAGGTCCTACCAAATATTATTGGGATAAAATCTTGGAGAATATCAGCTTCAAACATTATCCTTCAAATCGTCTGATATTAATAGACAGATATCTTTTTGCTGGGGAGGGATCTCTGGAGAATGTGTTAGACAACATCTTCGACATCATGGACAACATGCTCCCCATTCACAAAATAATAGGTGCATATAAAGTAACTCTGATTATAGCACGGCCTAAAGAAGGAGACAGCTATCCTTTGTCTACAATAGCCGAAAACGTATACAGGTTAGTACCCGACTTGGCCAGACCATACCCCATCAATATCGAGATTTTATATCTCACGAACAAGAGTTGTCTTTTCCCATTCACACACAATCGATGCATCATGACCAATTACACCATTACTCAGGTAGATCACATGCTGAATGCTTTTGAAAACATTAACGACGAAAATGGAAACACCATCAGAAAGAGCAGATGTTTACAGTCTATCGTGCCTCAAGGACTCTTTACCCCAATGGGACTCAACGACAAATGCGATTCTCCCCACGAAATACACCATTATTTGATGTCGGCCATATATAGTTATCTTTTTAAAGGCGAAAAGAAATCTAAATCTTCGACTCCGAAATGTATCTATGCTTATAATGGTAAAATTATGAATATTAGCAACAAATATGAGACGAAGCGTATATACGGTCGATGGCTGTTAACGGAAAAAGATATTTAACGATAAACATTTTCAATTGACGAATATGGAAAAAGGAATAGAGAAGTCATATACATTTTTCATGATGCCTTTTTACATCAAGGAGCACCAGGAAATCAAACCAGCTGAGAAATCCATCTGGCAAAGAGCACAGATGAACATTGACAAAGGCATCTTATACTCTCATATTCAGGAGTTTCTCTCAAGGTCAGTCATGGTAGACAAACAGACGGGTGCATTGCCTGCTGACGATATGCTCGCCACACATGACTATCATATTTATTCTTTGTCGGAATACTCCAAACAATTTACCGATATCATGGGGAGTGCTGATGAACATGCTATTTTCGTCAAGAAAACCGTTGATGGAGAGAAGGTGGAACAACATTTAACCTTTAGGTTCAACAACTTGAAAAATGATTATCCTCTGTTCTTTTCGCCTAAGCTCATCATCTGTCCTAACGCACAAGTCGGATTGTTAGTATTCTCGATAGAACTGTCAGGCAACAAGAGTGTCGAGAACCTAGTCAAACTGAACTATGAATTATTCAAGACCTATCAAAAAGAAAGTACTCAGTCGGTACATATTTATCTGCCTCGACAAATAAAACTGATTAAAGAAAATAACCAAATAGATTTAAAGCGAAAGCTCATCAGCAAAAAAATCAAGACTATCAGAATGCTTAGGCAGCGAATTGCCAAAGCTGATAATGACAATGCAAAAACAAATGCTGATGATAATATCGCCAGAATCAATGAAGAAATCAGCAAAGAGTATCTTGAATACAAAAAGGCTAACGAGCAATTTATCCTCACGTGTCAAAAGACATTGAAGGAAAAGCAAGACTTCTTGGACAAGATGGCTTCTGTTGACAAAGCCATGGGCGAGCCCATCCCGACGACAGGCTATCATATGAAAGACCTCTTAAACCATCATTGGATTATGCGTCAACTCACCGATAGTCTGATGGCTGAATTCGAAGGAAAATATGAAAGAGCTGACGATTACCGGCTACACGTTTTTACCTATATTCAGGCAACCTCCGAGGCCAGTTTGGCCCCGAGCTTGATGGATGATTTTTCTCGTATCATCCGCTGTCAAGATCAAGACTATCTGGCCCTTCCCACGTCTTTAGGAAATGACATTTATAAGCAACTGTTCGAGAACGTTTATATAGGATCGGCCGTTGAAGGTGGTGGTGTCCTCACTTTCCAGAAAGGGCCTGGCGATGACTTTATGATGAGTTTTGATAGAGGACCATTAGTTCATAGTTACCTATGGGTATATCTACTTGTCATCATGCAACGCCACACGCTACTGCAGATGAGTCGCAAACTGGCTGAGGAATACGGATATTCAGGTAAAGATTTGAATAGCAGATTAAAGAATTTGCGACAACTTATGGAAAAGATGAGTAAGACCAAAATAAATACCTATTTCCCTGATGTCTCAGACCATTCCCATCTTAATGCAATCTATCAGTTCTGTAGCAACAATCTTGCTGTTAACAAGTATTTTATAGATGTCGACAACAAACTTTCAACGCTTAAAGAGACCTTGGAGCAACTGCATGATGAACAGATGGAAGCATATAAAAAGACGGAAAGGGAAATGGACAAGGTTCAAAACAAAATTTTGAAATGGGTCGCTGTGTTTGCACTGGCTCTAACATGGTTCTCATGTCTCAATGACTCTTTCGACTATTTCTCAAATTTCCGCAGCATCAATGCCGAAAGAACCTCATCAATAATATATGCCGCTAAGGTTATAGGTATTGTTATAGCAACTATGGTAATAGCATGGAGAATTGTAGATGGAGTACAGAAAAAGTACACTAATCTAAACAAAGAAAAATTGAATAATAATCGTCATTAAATATTTTGTAAATGGAAGAGTTGACATTTAAGAATAATCTAAGCGAAGAATTGATTGATGATTTCAGTTCTATACATGATCGGTGCATTGGAGAAGATTGCAACGCTAATGCAAATCTTCGCATATATTACAACAAGGAAGGAAATTTTCACAAGGGATATTTCTATGAGATTGTTCCTGTAGCTGAAAAGAAATACCATCATTCTTTAGAAGCGGTACTTGTCTTGTCACACGTCTTATTTGACTATATTAATAACAAACCGAGATTTTTAACCAAAGGAATTGATTATGAAAAAAAAGTATTTAGATATAACTATAGCTCAGAGCCAGAAATAGGCAATCTGAGTGACTTTTTACTTAAGTTGGAGAAATTTTTATCAGAAATTATTTTCTTACTTCATCCTGTAGAATTTGAGGAAGCGAGTAAGAAACATAAGTTTGGATTGGATGATGTTATGAATTTCGAAAAAAAGTTTCCATCCAACCCAATGGGATTTATAGACAAAGACTTGTCCCCAATTTCAGAAATTGCATATACATTAAGGAAATATCGCAACGACCAACATCCCTTCGGCAATCCAGCTTTTTCTATTCCTTCGTGCTTGCGTGGCGGGGAAACATGCCGGGATATATTAAATAGCATTACAAGTTTCATCATATTAGTCATCTGGTATCGTTATGATGACATTTATGATGCTTTGGAGAAAAATGGCGCATTTACCCCAGAAGGAGTGGCAATTAAAGGTGCAGAAACGTTAGAAAGTTACATTGGAAAGCTTAAGAATGAACAATTCAATATCATCAATTACAAGATCTATAAGAGCAGTGACAAAAGTAGCCTGAAACAGATTATTGATGTAAATCTGAAATTCCATACTAATAGTAAAGAAGAAGGAAACGAAGATTCCGAAGAAAGTCTTGTTAATGCCAGCAAACTAATTGATGACCCTGATGAACATTTTACTCTCTTAGCAGGAGAATCTGGTGCTGGCAAGACGACCATGTTGGCATACATGATTGATAGGGTCATTGCTTCATGGGAGCAAGACAAGGAAAACATGCCATTACCCATCAAAATTGATTTCGAAAACAAACTCATTATAAAAGGAGAAAGCGGGGTTGACATCTACCAATACCATAGTCTATTCGATCACATCTTAGTAAATATTGCATTGGAGGAAAAAATCGAATTGACAAATGAAAAATTAAATCCCATTAGAATATATCTCAAGCAGTTGCTTGAAACGGGCAAGTGCATCTTATTTATTGAAGGCTTAAACGAGATTGTTCAGAGAGACAGCGAAGGAAACAATATTTCGTACGGATTAAGAAAACAAATTATCAATGACATCTTAGACTTCTCTGTGATTTACCCACAGGTAAGATACTTTGTGACGACCAGAATCAGCGGAATAGACACCAATGAACAAGGCACTATTGGACATTTCAAAAGATATAACCTGCAGCCATTAGATGATTTGCAGATTCAGACACAGATTAACAACTATAACAGGATTGTTAGTGAAGAACAAAACAACAACGAAAACAACAATGAGTATTTGTGGGATAAGATTAAGGACCACAAGATAGGAGAGCTGGCTCAAAATCCTATGCAATTAGTTCAGATAGTTGAATTGTTCAGGGATAAAGAGATTAAGGAGCAGGATTTTGATATTCCCATATCAAAACTATACCGAGCACTGATAGAAGAAAGACTTGTAAAAAAAGCCAATTACAAGGCTCCTAAAGATCAAGATTATAAAGGACTTATCCTATTGATCAACAATCTACTGAGAGTCATTGCCAAAGAAATGTTTGAGAAGCAATGCCGTTCAATAGACTATGAATCCATTGCTCTACGAGGAGATGATATTATCACAATTTCAACTATAACGACAATTGAAGAGCTTCTCAAAATTTCATCTAGTCTATATGTTCTTACACTTAAAAATGGCGAATACAGTTTTGAACATGATTCTTGGCAAGAATATTATCTGGCATACGACTTTGCACAGCAGATAAAAGGTTGTAAAGATAATGCCGAAGAACTGCGTACTACAATTCGAACAATAGGCAAAGTGCCACAGGATTTTCAAAAGCAAGAGATGATGAACATCCTAAGAGAGACTTTTGAAATCTTGGAGACAGAATGGTTTTATGGTTGTAGAGAGGATAGAGATAATAACATTAAAAAATGCCAAAAGAAAATAGATGAAATCGGACTGGTAGATGACGAAAATGACTATGACCCTGAGCTTATCAAGAAAACCAACGAGCGAAACGACCTACTTGAAAAAATTGAAAAATATAATAAGACCTATGCAGAAAAGACAAATAATGGGCGTAGAAGGATGAGCAAATTCTCCTTGGCGCTTTTATCGTTAGGTGAGGATAAGGAAGAAGAAACCATCTCTAAAGTTAATCCGATATTACCCGTATTGGCATACGCGACATCAACTATCAAGGATGAGTTATGGAATAATGACGTTAAAACTCCAGGTGATAATTACATCAACATCCAGCCGAAAGAAATGATCAGGCAGGTCGTATCATCTCTCTTGGTCACATTCAAAAATACCAACATTAATGGTTTTTCGGATACAGATCCGAATGTGGTGACAGCACAGGTAAATGATCATCTAAAACCCATTTTCACCTGTATCGCACTGATGAACGATGAAAAACTGCTGGATAGCATTTTCACGCCATACTGGCTGAGATTGTGGATAATAAAACCTTTAGACGAAAGAAAACTGTTTAAGAAAAACTGGAACAGGACAACTGCGCTGAATGTTTTAACGGGTATTATGATAGAGCATAGTACAAACCGTCTGCTTTTATATCAAAAATTATATGAGATATATAAGCGTATGGTTGTCATGAACCTGCTGGAGACTGCCGCACATTTAGAGCGCATTATGATGCGCATCCTCTTAAAGCTAAGAGATGAACAAATCATAAAGGTTATTGACTCATTAACATATCAGGAGGCAGATGAAATAGAACAAGTCATCAACCGCAAGCTCAGTGCAAATGCCATTCTAGTATTAAACAATGTTGATGTGATGAAAAACAAATTGAATGAAATCAACAGCAGAATGCAGAAAGACAACATCAACTTTGAATATCGGTTCAGGTCGGCCATTCATCTAAAAGCTGCCAGCAAGCTAATGACAAAATTCGATATACCTTACGTTCAGGACATCGTCATAGGAAAAGAGTGGTCAGAGAAAGGAAAAGAACAGCCAGAAGAAAAGATACTGATAGGATTATTAGAAGACTTACCTGTAGGAAGTGACATTCATTTGATGGTCCTTAATTCAGTACTCATGCGGCACGGCATGATAGGACCCGAAAAACAAGAAATATTGGAGAAATATCTTGTCTGCGATGATGGAAAGAACATCATGAGGCAACATCCTGAGTGTTTAGATTTGCTGCCATTAGAAAAAATACCACGTTACTATAAAGCAGCATACGATCAAGAGGTTCTGAAACTGAGCGAGCAGAAAGAAGGCCCATACCGAGTAACAAAGGTCTACTATCAGGAAATTACATCTAATAACAAAAAGATTGCAGTAATTCCCCTTCCATCAAAATCTGATGATGTCAGCTCACTCTTTGTCAGATTTGACGGCGAAGGAGAGTTCCATAAGGTTCAAAAGGTCGACATGAGTACAGAAGAACAAAGACAATATAGCAACAGACCTCTTCTTTCCATCGAAAAACAACCAGACAATGGTATCAGAGAAGGCTATATAGAATTCTTTGCAGATAAAGACGGTGTTTATACTAAGGCCATCGCTTTTGACAACTTGATTGACATCGTGCGTATAAACCATCCAGAGATGTACCATGCATCGATATGCCAAAAACTCGTTAAAAGTTGTGACAACAATCGAGATGTAAAAGACCTATACTACTTCTGCAAGAAAAAAAGCTGTTCTATTGAAATCGTCTACAAATATCTGAAAGGTGTAATCAAGGAGTGGGACATGTCCATTCCCAATGTGTGTGTTGTGCTTGAGACGTCAGCATCCCAGACAAATTTGTTCTCGCCATCTAGAAGCGGTATATTAAACAATTACGATCCTCAAAAATACCGAACAGGTTCGTTCTTCAGCAACTACCCCACTCCTTTGTCGGCTGGAATAAACAAAGGAGATTTCGTAGTCCACGAGAAAAACGGAAAGATATATCCCCTTGACAACAAGACCGTCAAAGAAAAGAGAGGTATGACTTTGGGATTCATTGAAGGCACTGTTAAGAAAAGAGACGACAAATTGGTTGTCATAGTCAAAGACAATCTTAAATATCCCTTCTACATGAGTAAGGACACTGATACCACGCTGCTTAGTGCTGATGACAAAGTGTCATTCTTCCCTTCTATTGATTATGAGAACAAAAAATTAATTTGTTCTGCCCTTTATATTGAAAAATTAACAAACGAATGAAACTATGAGTAATGCAAGTTTAGGCTATGAGAAAATATTAGAAAAATTCCAACAGAAATCCGTTGAACAGAAGCTAAAATTGTTGGAGATATGGAAAAATGGTGGCACAGTTCTTCTGAAAATAGAAAAAGCAGCTACTGATGAGCGACCTGTGGCTGATTTGAAATCAGAAGAGTTTAGCAACTGGAGATTCCAATTAAACAGGAGACTTTGCGTAAAAGGATTCTTGCATAAGCAAAAAGTTGGAACAGAGCTGGAATTATATATCGACGGATTTGGCGAAGACCAAGTGGTCTATGTTTCATATATCAAGAAAGACCATTTGCCTAAACAGGAGCGTGAAATGGTGCTCAAGGAGTTGAGAGACATATTACTTGAAGGAAAGGATGTTAAAGAGCAAATTGAAAGTTATCGGAAGGACGAACCATTTAAGGTGAAGATTAACGCTGTCTTAAAAGACCATATCATTGTTGAATATAAAGGTCTTTATGGAGCAATGACTTCTTCTGACTTATTCCACTCCAAATCCAAGGAAGGAATGGATCACTACAGGCAATTGCAGCAAGAAGACGGTACCATGAAAGTGTATATCAACACCATTGACAAAACAGGCAATGTGTCTTTTAGCGAGACGAGAATGCCTGAATTGTACAACAATCCTAAGTACAAAAATAATGAACTCGGACAATTAAAATGGGTTAATAAAGATGATTGCCTTAAAGGCTTAGAGATTGGTCAAACTGTGGAATGTGTCTTGTGGCACTATAGTAAGAGTGGATTGTTTGTTCTATTCAAGAACCAAGGGGATTACGTGCAATCATTAATCCCATACACTGCCCTAACAGAACTGGACATCTTGCAATGGGCTGAGCAACATCCATTAAATTCGACAACTGCTTTTCGAATTCAAAACATCGATCTGGATCAAAAGAGAGTCACGCTTTTCCCAACTGAAATAAAGACGCCTAAGTATCCCCAACAGGTGGTTTTGGAGAGTAGGACAACTGCGCAAGTCAATGAAGAAGAAATCAAAGAAGGGCAACTGGTGGATATCGAGATTATTTGCGAATCCAAAGTCGACCAAGACATTCTTCATGTCCGGTGTGGGAACTACAGAGGTTTGACGTATGTCAATGAGGATTTACCAGACTGCCTCAAACACGAGTCTGGCAGAAACGATAACGGCAAGATAAAGAGGGGCCGCATCAACCAAATGATCGATTACAACAACAGTAAAGACACCACCATAAAATTGCCAGCTATTGCACGTATAAAGAATGATGGTGACACTCTTTACTATAACTTCTCCGTTTTAGAAGCATCCGGTAAATGTATTGAACAACTTGACGATCAGGAATTAGCCCCCAACTACAGAGAGGTAGAAATTGTTCTCAGCTGGACGAATCCGATTACCAATAAAAGGTATGCCATACTACGTTGGCATAACTTACTCTCCTTCTTCTATTTCGAACCAGAGGAAATTCATAAGCTCAATTATGAAGGGGATTGGGAGCCTGGAAGCAAATTGACATTATGGATAAACGGGATTGAACAAGACTTGTCCTTTGATGCGGAATTTTCAGATCCCAGACCATATTGGGAATCATTAAAGATAAATGTTGGTGATTATGTATTTGTTAACCAAGTGTGGCAGTCAAAAACAGGTATCTACCGAATTAAATACAAAGGTTGTACTGGTTTTGTTCTTCCAGGTTTTAAACCAGATGAGGAACAGGTAGAATATCAATTGAAAGTCGTACTATTTGACAAAGAGAAACGTATCTTAGTATTGTCTGATGGGACACGACAATTGGTAACCAAATCCGACGTTCCAAATTTGTCTACTACAGAAACCAATGCCGATAGATCTTTACACCCCTATCTGCCATTGAACAATAGTTTATTTCTTGCGGAAGACTCAGACACAAAGAAATGGGCTATTATTCAAATGACACCGTCCGCCTACGCCTTTGCATGTGTCATCTACAGAAATCTTAATATCGGAACATTTGTACGTTTAGACGAGGCTGAGGAAGCTCACTTTAAATATCGTGAATACATCTTATCTTGTAATTACACCAAAGACAACAATAACGTTAAATTCCTGTGGCATGGAAAGATAGCCAAAACTACATACCCGAAATTTAATGAGAACTTTGGTGATATCCTTGAGAAAAATGGAATTGAGAAAGTTGGATGGTTTTACAACATGCCTTATGATCTTACTTGTAAGGATTTGATGATTAAATGCAAAATCATTGAAGGTGAAAGGCATAAGATAAAGAACTGGACACTACTAAAGCAACGGAAGCCCAAAGTATATTTCACGGGAAAACTTTTGTATAGTAATCATGAGATTTATCCGTTGTTCTCATTTAACGACCCCCAAATAGCAAAAAACACTATTATAAACCATCAATCAAATAATATTACCGTTGATTGTCGAGTCATCATATACGACGAGAGAACAAAACGTTATCTAGTCGATTGTGGAGGGCAAAGAGGACTCCTTGACTGTCGTCAAAATAAGAAGGAGTTGAGATATTTGCCTAACGAGATAGTTAAGGGAACATACAAGAACAGCATAGAGCCAATTTCAAAACTGCCATATCTGAGCGAATTTGAAGATGGGATAAAGATAAAACCTGTCATAGACCATATCTATAAAGCAGAACTTATTGGCAGAAGGATGGAAGGTGCATTGCTTCGTATCAATAGTCAATATAAGAATAGGAACGCTCAATTAAGAATATTCATACCAAACAGAAAATTATTCACTACGAAACAAGAGTATGACAAAGAGCTTCCTGACACCATTGAAGTAATATATAAAGACAGGGATAGAGGCACCTCAAATGATATCTTTGAGTTAGCACATCCTCATATCATAGAAAACAGGCCGGAGAAAGGGACAAAATGTTCTATAACCATTCTTTCCAAGAACGAGAAAGGTTATGATGCATATATTAATGAAGGTAAGTATAAAGATTTGATAGGATTCCTCCCGTCCGGATCTGTATATTTGATATCCAAAAACAATATTACCTATCAGTTCCTTTTACCTGGAGACACCATAAATGCTATCGTAGATGAGAAAAGAGACACAAGTATCATTTATTTCCAATATCCCTATAATGAACAATTCAAAAAGGGATTAGTCCTGACAGGAAAAGTCGTTTCAGAGAGAGAGGATTTTTATGTGATTTCATTTGGTAACATATATGGTATCACAGATAAAGACAAGACACTTTCTGTAGAAAGATCATACAGATTTTCTATTTTGGAATATATACCTAAGAGCAAAGGACCGCTTATTGGAGCTGAATACAAAGTCATCCTCAAAGTAACCCCAACTATAAACTTCAGCAAAAAAGGTCGTTTACTTGGACGAATCACTGGGTATGACAAGGAGCTAATCTATATTGAAGCTAGTATCTATAATTTTTATGCGAAGATTGAAAGCGAAAGTGTAGCAACATTATTTATGAATCGTTTCGGAAAAGTGGTCATTCCTCTTGGAACAGAAGTATATGTTCTTCCCAAAGATAGTAGCGATGCGATGTCCATTAATAGCAAAGAAGTAAATATAATTAAAATAAAGGATTAGACCCCAAAAAAATGTAACAGAATCTTTAACAAAAATAATGATTATCACAATAATTAACTTTATTTGTAGCAAAAAATGATGAAAATCAATCGAGCCATAGTACAGGCTATTGTTTTGCTTATTCCATTGGCAACCGCTGCCCAAAACAAACATAACATAAAGGCAGACATTGAACGTGCCGTTAAGGAGTTCTTCTATAAGGTTTCTGAAATGAATAACCCTATAGAACCAATCCGTCCAGAGGATTTTGCAGCAGCATATCAGAAAGGTGTCAATGTCTTCCAAATAAATTCCGGCGACATCAAAATGATTAATTTCCTTGCTTGGTACAAGAAGAACGTTTTAAAAGATTATAGTATCAGCCACCATATTCGAATAATAGAAATAAAAAAACTACCTGAAAGTGGCAGATACACTGTCATTGGTGTGTTAGAAAGGAAAATCGAAGATGATACACAAAGACGACGCGTGGAAGATGAGCCTATTGAATTAAAAGTTATATGGAGAGGGCAGGAATATAATAATGTTTCTATTCAAAGTATTGCCTTTAACTTGGAACTAACCTTCATTAAACCAGATGTCATTAAAGAATATGAATTGTCGTTAGATCAAACTCTTTCATATATACCTGCAGAAGGTGGAAAATGGGATTTTACTATTATAAGCAATGTAAAATCTATGGAAGGATTTAATGGAGAGGAGAGAACTTGTATTGCCACTAATCCAATAGGCACTCTTTACTCCAATATTGATGACATCGATATTCATGTGTCAGGATCAACACTTAGTGGTTATATCAAGCCGAACAAATCGAAAACATCAAAAGGATACCTTATTATTATTGAGCAAAAAGAAAGCAAAAAAATAGTAGGGCACTGTATTTATCAGGCTGGGAAAAAGAAAAAATCAAAAAAATAGAAATCTATGAAGAAGTGGATGATAGTTTCTACCATATTGCTTTTTGCATGTTTCTGTCAAGTATGGGCTCAAAGCTCGAACTTGACAAGGGATGACTTAAAACCTGTGCAGGCAGAGTTAAATAATAAACTGACTCTGTTATGCAAATACATCAGTTCTGTAGGAAACTCTCCTGCCAGTAGAACTAAACAGGCTTTGCTAAAAGCTGGCTATGAGAAACAAAGCATCATTGAGAATGATGTTCCTCCCCTATTCCGTGATTTCGACAAGAGAAAAATGAAAACCAGTTGGTATGACAGGACCTCACGTGGTTATAAGTTTAGAACATCTCTTATGCCAGCATATTTTGCTTCTCTTAAGAATCAAGCTATGAATGGCGTTAAGCATAGATCATATAAAATAGGTATCGTCAATGGCTACATCAATGGAAAGTTAGCAGACCCTAGAAACTGGAAAAAGACAGAGACATTGTCAGATGGTTGTGAGGTATATGAATCTACCGTCAGTCTGATGCAGGAATACCAAAGTGTGGCTTTCAATGGTTCTATAGAGCGGAAACAAGTCACAAGCGAAAAAGACCGAAAGGATTATCGCGTATACCTCATAAAGCAACCTAAGGACATGGGAAACCAAGCAATGGTACTCCTTGGAGATGTGTATCGCGTGATGCCAATTGAAAAATAGTAAGTAGTTATGAGCAAGAAGAAATATCAGATACTTGTGCCACAAGATAACATTAACATCGTTTATAAAGACGATGGCAAAAAGATTGTCTTGTTTTTGATTAACCAACAAGATGAGAACCATATTCAAACATTCAATCTTTATAAGGGTTTCATTTATACACAACTCTTAGATATACTTCTCTATCTAAATTATAAGGATGAAGGATGTGTATATGAAGATATACGAAAAGCAATAATTGAAGTATATGATTCTGGTGCTGCAGAAGATCTTTGTAACACGCTCTTATGTAACCTTTATGTTGCTGATGCTCAAACAGGGGAAATAATCTTCAATAACATCGAAGATCCCAACTCCATTATTAGTTGGAAGAACGACAAAAGCAACAAGAAAGGCTTCAACATTCACAAGATTCATATAGAAAAGAAATGGATTTATATCGTAACGACATGTATCGCCATTGGAATTGCGGTAGGTGTCTTCATTGCTCTAATTCCTGGATGGATTAGCAAATCAAATGATACCCAAACGCCCGTAACAGGTGATACCCCTGCCATACAGAAGACAACTCCCAAACCAAAGATTAATGCAGTATATGATCCTAAGACATGCACTATATATTTCAGTAATACAAAATTTGAGACTATAGATTATTACATAGACTATCAAAAGAAAATTAAAACTATAGAAGATATCAATTGGCAGCTACAGTCAAGCACTATAAATGCGCAAGACACTCTCTTCCTTAAAGACAACTGTACTGTATATTTAAGAGGTGAAGCAGATGCAGAAATGTCGGAAGTGCAGGTCATCGATGTTAGCTATCTGGATTTTATAACCCAACTATTGGTGACGGGTGATCCTCTTATTAAATCAATGCTTGTTACGAATAGTCCCACACCGTTTGGAAATACCATCTTTATGGTTGATGGTGTTCCCCAACAGGCATCATATTACAAATCATCAGAATTGACAGACTATTTTAAGAACGGATTTAGAGTCACAAGTGTCAAAATGATTGGCAGCAATCTCAATCCTACTAACAAACGCTATCCTAAATTATCAAAGATCATCATTCAGAAACAATAAACATTATTATAATATGGTATACCATTTTTACTTCGAAAGCGCAGAACGTGCTTACAACCTGAAGCTGACAGACGATTCTAGTAAAAAGCTTCCTATCAAAGTACTCTTGGCCAGCCAAAGTACTGGAGTTGAATTATTGCACATTAAGCGCGAGAACCTAAAACTCGTGTCTTACCAAAACAAAAAGGAGGATAAAAAAGTATATATTGAGTCTTTTGCGCCAAAAGATAATAGATTGGACATCTATCTGACAGATAAAAAAATGGATGCAGAATTGCCTGAAGATTCACTATTCAGATTTGTAGAAGATGGCAAATATCTGGATATCTGGAGTCAAGCTCAGGGTTATGAGGATACTGAAGCTTATACCATCGCTTTCCATTATAGAAATAATATAACTGGAGAGATTTACATAAACTGCATTCCTGGCGACAAAACATACAGCATGGTTTTGGATTTTGGATCAGAAGCAAGCCAGATGTTAGTCATGCGAAACGGAGATAATAATGATGAGTCTGAACTGTTTAATGAATTTGTAAGTCATTTCTATGGTATTGATCCTGACAGTATTGGTGAAAGGACATACGACCAACAAGACGATAAAGATAAAAAACTCTTCAGAAGTATTTATTTCCTTCCCAAACAAAAGGTTGAATTACCTTCATATAATAGTGCCATAATAATAAGGCCTGGTAGCGGAGATCCTCTTTTCAATTTTATCACAAAAAGGAACAATACAGAAGACAAAGGTCAAAGACTGCCCAATATAAAAATATCCTATCTTTCCGGTGAAACACCTGATGAGATAGAACCAGAGATATTGCATCAGGCCATTGTAATGCGATTTGTTCATGAAGCAATAATGGAAGTTAAAGACAAGAGAGAGAGGAGGAAACAAAGTGGCAAATGTGCCATCAGAATGTTCTTCCTGGTTCCCAATGTTATGGGCCAGGTCCAACTGTCAAACTTCATTCGCGCTATTCAGGAACATACAGATTCTCACGAATTCCGTGACTTGCTACCAGACTCGATGAAAGACGTGGTACTTGACATCAGATCGTTCTCGGAAAGTGATGCCTCTTTCCTTTACTGGTCAAAGTTTGGTGGTTTCGCAGTAGAAGCTGGCAATTATCTGATGATAGATGTAGGTAAGGGAACTACGGACTTCTCAATCATTAAAGTTGAAGATGGTAGTGATGCTGTCAGCATTTACCGTTCTGGATTCGTTGGGGCTGGTAATGCTCTGAACTATGCAATGTTTGAGAACTATATTACCAGCATGTCTGGTTCTCTGGACTCTAAGGATATCATCAAAAAAGTTCTCACGGAAGCAGAAGATGCAGATTTGTACCGTTTAGAAAGAATCTTGGAAGACTATAAACAGGATGAGGATGCTGTGGTAAATGTCGAGAAAAAAAGTCTTCGGATAGAAAAAGTGATGAAAGCCGGGAAAATTATCGATATGATAGAAGAGAGAGGTCATATCGATGATCAACGTGGAATCATCCGTTCAATGATATACCAGATTATTGAAAAAATAATTGTTAATGTCAAGGAAACCAATTTCAACAAAGTAGTATTAGGAGGTAGAGCCTTTAAATATCAGCCATTCCGTGATGAGACGATAGACGTCTTGGAAAAATTATATCATTTAAAAGATAAGATAATATTTATGGATCAGCCCAAGAGAGGTTGCCTTAGAGGACCTTTACTTGACATGAAAATTAACAAACAGTCTGATATTATCGGTATTCCCATAAAAGTAGATGTGACGAAGAAAGAAAATGAGGAGAAAAAACTCAAGGATATGTTCATGGCAATCCTAAAAGAAAAAAATAAGAGCAGAGATATTGTGCTTAACAACCATGAAGAAGAAACGTTGTTTGATAAAGCAAAAGCTTATTGGCACAATCTTTGGGATTGGGAAATTTCGGAGAGTACCCACCAGAAAGGAAACACAAACAGGAAGAGCCAAACGGTAAATCTAGATGCTGACCGCGATGATATCGTTGAAATGATGTGTGGAGAAAAGGAAGTAGGACGGTGCGATTCCAACATCCGATTCTATATTTCCGATGATGAATATGTTCCGGAAAACAACATGAAACTTGACAAAAGAGACTATTCAATATTCTTTGATGGCATTGATTTCTACGTTAGGGATGAAAAAAGCAGTATGAAGTTAAAGACTACTGCCGAGTCTCTGAAAAAGGGATTACTTTACGAAAGCCTATTCCCCTATCCATATAGAATACTGCCTGAGAGCTACGATATTCCTGATATTAAACTATATTAAAACAAAGATCTATGAGAACTGTTTATTATATAATGATTGTTGTGGCGTTGATAGCACTTATAGCCACGATCGTACTGCCGTTCTTTTTCCCTGTCATCTTTGCAGATATTTGGCAGATGTTGCTTGGTGTCACATTAGGTATCCCTTTAATAATACTTGCTTGTATTGGCATTGAAAAGCAAGGCATTCTGGCTGGAAAAGAGCAAGAATCCAATTGTGTATCCAACGAAAATGCTCAAGAAGAGCTCAGTAATGATAAAAAGAATGACGTGAATGATGACAACAAAGAAGCCAATACTCAAGAATCCCAACAGGCCGAGCCGGAAACAGAAACAAATGAGGAAATCACTCTGCCTATCGAAGATTGTATGGAAAAGAAATGGAGCAAGGCTATGTATCAGCGGTATAATACAAAATGGGACGAATTGTTTGATAACATCCAAATCCCTCTCACACCAGAAAAGAATGGAGAGATAAGTTGGCTGTTGTGGGAAATAGCATCGCAAACTGTCAATTTTATCAAAGAAAGCAATTCTGACCTTAACAAGGTTGGTTATAATACCGAAGCAGTAAGAATGATCATCGGTAACTTACCAGAAGACGAAATAGAACTAAAAAAGTTTTATAACGACCGATCTACAGTACAAGTCAGAGTTATTGCCATTTATGAATGGTTGCAAAAACAGGGCGTAAAGGTCGATACAACAGCATTTGGCTATCAACTTAAAGCAGAGAATGAAATATGAAAAGAATCCTTATTATCGGTTTCCTTAGTATTATTGGTATTTTGTTGGGGGCTGTTCTAAACAACTTTTTCCCACTCAATTTTACCATCTATTTCCTTATATGCATACTATCGCTATTGTTATGCAAATATATAGATAATAAAGCAAAACTAATAATTCCTTGGGCTTTAACTGCTACGGCATCCGTATTTATAACCCTTAATTACTTGCACCCCGACATCTCTGTTTATAGCAATGCAGATTATAATGTGCTGGTAATGGAAGGAGTTGACAAGAAGGATTCTGTCATATTGGTAGGAAGTAAAAAGAAGAATTCATTGTTTGATCGTGAACAAATGGAAGGGAATGTTTATATTACCCCTTCAAGCAATGCAGGCAATAATTGTATGCTTCATTACGATTTGAAAGCAGAGCCTCTTTTTGCAGTAGTCAATGGAAGCCGGACAGGAAGACTCATCAACAAAGGGCAATTACCTTCTTTCAAAAATCATCTTATAATTGAAAACGACTCCATTCAGTGTGATATCTTAATTACTGAATTTGAACAGGATTCCATCAATATCAAGGTATCATTTGCACCTGACAATACTAAAGAGTCCTATTCGCCATCGTTCAAGCAACCAATCAATATTGGATATAACCTATATGACATCCTTCACAGCGGAACATCCTATGAGGAAAATGAAGAAAGTTTATTATGTTTACTCCGTCATTCCATCATTGTACGTGACTATGACGATAAGGATCAAGGAATTTACTACCTCACTCATACACATAGTATGGAGCCGTTGAGACTTGTTTGTGACGGCCAATTGTATAATACCAAGAAGGGATTGCAAACTGTTGAAATAGACGAAGACACTTACTTCTATATAGGCATTGGCAGCCAAGCCACACGTCCAATGAAAGCATCATATGATAATGGCAATATTTGTTTGAGATATAGGTTCCCATACATCAACAATTTCCCAAAAAATTCTGATGGTTCAAACATAAAGGAAAACGAGCAAAAAGTATTAGCCGTTACAACAAAAACCTCATCTCTGCTCAAGACAAGCGTTAACGAGGCTTTTTACTATCCACTCTTTGAGAGAGAAGATAATGAATATAATTTCAATGGCAATATTAATTATCGCATCAATAATAGCCAGACTCCTTTTATCACACAACTAACAGATGATCACATCAGCGGCGCATCATTGCCAAACGTATTGACAGCAAAGAATGGAGCCATTTGGCATTTCAATATATGTGACCTTCGCCAATCAAGTCCTATAACCGGAGAAGGAAACATCTATGTAAAAGACACAACGATCTTCGGAGTTGTGTTCCTGTTATTATTCTTGACTTTCTTATATTCAATGATACTTACAAATGGGCATTTTTCCAAAATTATGATGATTGCATGTCTATTTGCAATACCATTGTTTGTTATGAGAATCTATCTGCTTTGGAGAATTGCCGTTTTCCCACCAGTAACAGATATATCGCTGAACGAATTCTTGAGATACAGAATGGAATTGTCGGAAAGCTGGTATGAAAACCCTATGCTCATAACGATCGTCTTGTGGACAGCACCTTTGATTGCCCTGTTATCATTGGTTGGTTTAAGGAAAATCTCAAACAAGTTTGAGGGTAACGGAGGATGGCACAAATTCCTCTGTATTTTCATTATTCTGTCATCTGCTGCTATTGCAATAATCATCAAAATAGCACATATCAATGTAGTTGGACTAAACATTCTTGTACCTGTAATCCTTTTCCTCATTAATGAATATATCATTATGAGAGGGCTGTCCATCGGGTTCCGGATTGCAAACGCTCTGATTGCGTTGATAGCTCTCATAGTCAACGATCCAGGCTATACGATCATGTTCTTCATATTTGAAAGTATCTACTACACAATTATCCTATATTCATATCTGAAATATCGGTGGAAAGAATATAGTTCTGGAAAGGCCGCCGGCTTTTATCTTTTTATGGCTCTCCTTGCACTACTTGTCATTACCATTATCTGGTTGCCTGACATAGTGGCCTTCTCGTATAGCAACGAACCATTCCTGGGAGGATTAATCGGTAAGTCCAGATTTGCATTTATTGTGGTTCCATTAATCATCGGAGGTACGATTTTGGGTGTTATTTGGCGTTGGAAACATTTGGAAAAGAAGTGGTGTTTGATAGGTATGGCCTCAGTAGTACTTGTCGTAGGTTTGTCATCCACTATGGGATACAATTATTTTCAGAACCACAATCTTCACTTTAAATATCGTGCAATCATCCACACACAAACTGTAGGTGAGATTATGAAAGACGAGATGTATAACCACGAAAATTCCCAAAGGTTACTAAATGCCGCCCAAAACCAATGGTTCTTGCAATACCATATCAATAAAGGGGACAAGCGAATTGCTGATGATGGAATAATCTCCTTATTGCCGCATTTTAAGAAAGGTGTCACATGGAATACACAGATAAGTGATGTGGCACTATCCAGATACGTGATTGGCGAGCTGTCGGGATTCGTGCCAATTATGATGATTCTCCTTTCGTTAGCACTACTTTGGATCGTTTTCCAAAACGAGAATTATTCACCCGCGGGCAGAGCACTTACGTTTGCTGTCGTATTGCTATTTGTGGTGCAAAGCACCTTTGAATGGATGGCCGTGACAAACAGAACGGTTTTCTTTGGTCAGGATTTCCCATTCCTAAGTCAAAATGCACGAAGTACATTAGGAATGTTTGGCATGTGGATAATGTTATTGGTTATATTTGCTTGCCACAAACCAAAAGGAGAATACAACGAGGGTTTAGGAGAAGGATTAGAGGCATTTTCCAAACGGTTTCCTCAGACAGTATTCTTCACATTATTTACATTTATCTGCTGTTGTATTTTTGCTTTCGGCAATAACTATGATAAGTTATACGCAAGCAAAGAAGCAGAAGGTGATAAAATGAATGCTGAGGAATTTAATATCTCAGAAGCAATAAAACGAAGCATGGATGAACTCGTCGAAATCAATGCTCGACTTTCTGAATATCCGGTAACTGGCAAGAAACTTGAAAATGACGAAGATATTAGTTCATTATTCCAAGATATCGACGAAACGATTCACCTGACAGACTATGTAAACAAGCTGAAAGAAGACGGTCGGATAAATGACTTCACTTTCTCCCTTTATCAGGCTTTTGAGGTAAATCTGAAACGAAAGAACTCAAATCGTAATATCATACATTTGCGCCATCATGACACCAATAGCTATGAGTTTGCACTAAACGTTAGTTATTTTAGTCTACAAAGTCCCGAATATGACAAAAATGCATGGAAAGGAAACATCTATTCTGACCATTCTTCGCAAATGAAGAACAATTCTTTGTCGATTGAAGAATTGCCTGGTATAATCATATATACTATCCCACGCTCATGGCTACCGTCAAACACAGATTATGCCATTGCTGATAGTAGAATAAAAGATGGACATATCGGCGATAACTATAAAAGATTCATTCACAAGGAAATGGCAGACTATACTGCGTCGGCAGCAGTATTCCCAATTCTTCCAAATGACATTCTTGAACTCAATGACAAGAAGAGAAATGATATTATAACCTATCAATATGGTAGGGAAGAACAAGGTCTTCTTGTAAAAAACATGGTTATCAATGGAAAGCGAAAATTCTTCTATCCTTTAAGGGAAGAATGCTTATGGCTTAGAGACTTTTCAAATTTAGTCGCATACAGCAAACAGGGTTCAGCCAGCAGAGACTCTGTATTTGTCACGTTAGATAACAAGTTAACAGAAAACATATCAGATTTGCTGCGGAAAATAGGCAACGACTGTTCTGTTGTTGCAATGGACGGATGGGGAAATGTCAGACTAATGGCAGACCATAAAAGATCAGGTGCCATTGACCCCAACAATGAAGACCTCATTAATGAATTGGCTGTCCAAAGTTACATGAACCCCAATCCTGAGACTGATCAGAATTTGTTTGGCAATCTTAACTTGTGTTACATGAAACCTGGGCCTGGATCATCATTGAAACCTATTACCTATGCTGCTGTAACATCACAAAGCCAAGACATCATTTGGCCAGAACTAGAACTAATGAGTCCAAGTCAGATAAAAGATACTACAGTTTGTAGAGTAGCAGGAAAATATTATCATGTGAGAAAATTTGGCCCACAGTATAAATACAGTGCCAAAAGGCCATTCAAATCAATAGCAAATGATGAGAAAGGAATAGAGAATAACGGAATTGGATGGATTAACAATGAATTTTACTTGTATCAATCAAGTAACTATTATAATGCTCTCATCACCTATTTGGGACATTATGACAATTTGGCTAATGCAGAAAATCATATTTTTACTGTTTCTTCAAATGCAAATGACTTCCCTCGTTTCAGGACGAAAAAGGGAGGAAGGATTTACACTTTCCGTGAAGCGCCACAAGCAAAATCTAATCAGATCTTATTCGATGGCCTTACGAAAAACTTTAAAGTGCCTACTTTCACAGGATATGTTGATACTCTGAGATATGAATTCATTAATCCTGCGTACTATAGAAGAAACAATGTAGAGAGTAAGTCCAAACTAGCTAATCGATTCTCATGGGTGTTCCCCCAAGCATCAACCATTTACGATTATGAGATGAAAGATTCAGAACTGACTCCTGCAGAACGACTGAGGCAATACACTTTAGGTTCAGACCCAATAAAGGTAACTCCTATCAAAATGGCAGAAATGTATGGAAAACTATTCTCGTTACATCCAGATTTCCATGCTTCAATTACGCCAAGAACACCAGGCTTTACAGAACCTTGGTTAGACAGAAGTGGAAACCCCTCAGAGAAATTCTTCAATTTCTATCGCGAGAACCTCTATAGGGGAATGGAAAAATGTGTACAGATTGGAACCGCCAAATATCTCACTAAAGACATTAAAGGGTATCACCTATATGCAAAAACAGGAACTTTGAGCTTGCGAGATGGTGTTAATGACGATAGGATGTTGGCTGTTATCATCAGTAATCAAAATTTAATTGATAACGAAGTAATAAAATCGTCTGATGACTATAAATATATGGTGGTTTATTTCAGATTCAAACAATTAGATCCAGAATTAGGACATTTCTGGAATACTGTTAATGAAATAATTAAAGCAATAATAAATAGTAATAGTTTTAATAATTATATGAAGTAATATGAAGGCGAAAATAATATATTTCGTATTTGCAGTAGTTATATTAGGTGTTCTTGGAATATACATATTTTCAAATAGCGACACCAAAGAGATAACTAAAGAAGACACTGAATACCCAGCACTCCCTGTTAATGAATTGTTTGTGCCTATTCATTCTGACACGCTTGACCTATATCTTAAGCAATACTTTGGTAGGGGCAATCTGACAACAGATATAAAGAGGAATGAGTTTATAATTGAATATAATCCTAATGCTTACATTCTATTACATGCTAACAGCAATAAAATGAAGGAAACAAGAAAAATGCTTGAAACCGCCAATATAGAAGATTTCTCCGTTAAATACACCAAGGATAAAGTTCGAATTACCATGAGAAAAGATGGAGATTATGTAACTTGTCCCGCATTGTTCGTAGCTGAAATTCTTAGAAAAAAGAATGAGCAGTAGATAATCTGAGAATAATAAAAGCGCATCTGACTATGCTATATTATGTTTTTAGATATTTTGAGAAACTTGACATACCAGGGTCTGGCTTATGGAGCTATGTATCATTCCGGTCGGTAATGGCATTCCTGATTGCTATGGTATTATCATGGCTCATTGGAAAATGGTTTATAACTTTCATGCATAATAACCGTACAAGATTCGAAGAAAAGAAATTCGACGCCTCCATTGATCCTGTTGCCGCAAAACACAAGTATACACCCTCTATGGGTGGAATAGTGATTATTGCTGCCGTCCTCATCGCTTGTCTCCTTTTTGGAAGACTACGCAATATCTACCTTCTCCTGATGATAGGTACTACCATCTGGATAGGGGTTACAGGATTTATAGATGACTATCTCAAAATCAAGAGAAGCAAAAATGGTCTTGCTCCTAGTTGGAAATTAATCTCTCAATTAGGTTTGGGAATTATAGTTGCGTTAACGCTATACCTAAGCCCTGATGCTGTTATTCACGAGAATGTTGTCAGTCGGAAAACAGAAGCAGGAATAGAAATCGTTCACAAAAGTGACCCCGTTAAAAGTACCATAACTACCATTCCTTTTGTTAAAAGCCACAATTTTGACTATTCATGGCTTGGCTCTGAACAAATCGGTTGGTGTGTATTCGTTATTGTTACGGTGTTTTTCATTATGCTTACTAGCAATGGAATCAACCTCAATGATGGAGTTGACGGGATGGCTGCAGGCAATTCCGCCATCATATTTGTCGCCTTAGGCATCTTTGCCTATGTTTCTAGTCACATGGGGTTTGCATCGTATCTTAACATAATGTACATCCCGGGGACGCAAGAATTAGTTGTATATACATTTGCCATGATTGGAGCACTCATTGGCTTCCTATGGCATAATACACATCCTGCTAAAGTATATATGGGTGACACTGGCAGTCTTTCCATCGGAGGAGCCATAGCCGTCTTGGCATTAATCATTCATAAAGAAATTATGCTTTTCTTCTTATGTGGGTTACTCATCATAGAACTTGCCAGTAGCAAACTACAAACACTGTATAGCATCTGGGGAACAAAGCATGGCCGTAAGCAAAGACTGATAAAACGGGCTCCTTTCCATGATGCTTTCCGAGCTGGATATAATTTTGACCCAACAATCAAGTACAAATTCCCCTGGTGTTCTGGTGATGACGAGGACGAGAGAGTTACTGTACATTTTTGGATTATCTCTATTCTATTGGCTGCATTTACGGTAATTCTATTAAAAGTACGACAGAATGACATCTAAGATAAAATACATATTGTTGGCGTTGTTACTCGTAATAATCTCCTTAGCAATACTTGTAACAGGATGGAGCATTATGAGCAATATCTTCTTCCCAAAGCATGGAAGCTGGATTGGTAACTTGCAACTATATCAATGGACTGCTATTGGAATAATCGCGTTCTATATCAGCAAACGATTTCTTAAGGAGAATCTTCGATGGTTCGAGACGTTTACTCATGAGTTGACCCATACATTAATTGCAATCTTGTTTTTTAGAAGAATCCATTCATTTGAAGCAAAAAATGATAATGGACTGATTATGTCGAGCGGCAACGACAAAACGCTTGTCTTTGTTGATCTTGCACCTTATTGCCTGCCTATTTACACATATATTCTATTGGCTTTCCGTTCTATTTGCTACTCTACATTTCTTTGGTGTATAGATATAATCATTGGAGTGTCAATTGCCTTTCATATCAGCACAATTAAGAACCAAATTGGTAACTACCAGACAGATATTAACAAACGCCCTCTTTACTTCTCATACACATATATAACAGCAGCACTTCTGTTTAATCTTTGTGTCGTTATTGTTTCGTATTGGAGCACTAAAAATGTTTTTACCGCTATTTGGTACGTTTGCAAAGATATATGGTCACATCTTATTATATGGTAAATGGAAACGGAAAGAATATTATTACGACCCTGGCGTGATGCTGATGCAGAGATACTCTTCAAATATGCCTCTGATCCGGATGTAGGCCCTCGAGCCGGTTGGTCACCGCATAAAAACATCGAAGAAAGCCATGAAATAATTCAGCACTATTTCAGTAATGATCATACTTGGGCCATAGAATTAAAAGAATCTAACCAAGTTATTGGAACCATAGGATATATGCTTTCTGGAGAAAGTAACATTGAAATTGGTGAGAATGATGCTGAAATTGGTTTTTGGGTTGCCAAGCCATATTGGAATCAAGGAATATGTACTGAAGCGTTACAATTATTATTGGATTATTGCATCAACACAAAACACTTTTGCACTCTATGGGGCGACTACTTTGTTGACAATCCTGCCTCATATCGCGTCATGAAAAAATGTGGTTTCAAAGAAACTAACATTACCCGATATTGTAACCATCTGTATGGAGGTCAACAACGCCCTGTGAAAGTTCTAAAATTATCAATTTGAGATGCTGAAATGAAACCGTCTAGTGAATCTAAAGGCTAAACTCAAAACAGAACAACTGTCAATTATTGTCGGGACAAGTCTTTAAGTATTTGTCTCGACAAATAATCTGCAGAAAATTTTGAAGTATTCAAATTATTGTGTACTTTTGCAGCCGATAATCATAATTCTATCTATCACAAATAATATTTAATTGTAGCAAGAAGAATGAACGAAATGACGAAAAATTCAGTCCGATGTCGAGCGGTTCTATGACGAAGTATACACTAAGTCTGTGAATCGACGGGAAGATTGTATCTTGTCGTTCGTTGCGTTCTTTGACATATTGCTACAAGTGTCGAGAGCCTTGTGATAGGGTTATCTCCAAGAAACACCCTAATGATGCTACAGGTTGGTGAATTGTCACCTACCTATTCCCTCTTGTGCCCTGACTTTAGGGCTATACATTATTATATATGTGTGACAGAATTATGATGATTATGACAAATTCAAATAGACTTATCAACGATTTTAAGAATCAGGCAAAAGATACTATCTGGAAACATTTGGACGCGATGGCAGCTAACTATGCCGTATTCTCTACCCACCTGAATGGTTTATCTCCTTTCCTTACCGACTACAATGTATATCTGTATTGTAACGATACCAACGTAGTCATATTGTGCCTCGACTGCTGTGGAACTGGCGAAGAACAAATTTATGAAGAGTCGGAATCACTTAGTCCTATGCTATTAGCAGAAGGCTATGAACCTCGCGTAAGTGTCGTTTATAAAATGTCTGAATCTGTACGCCGGACAAAGGAACTACTCCAAAACTCCGTACCAGAGATTAATGTCTATGGTGTATTGCTTACAGAGGCAGAAATTCTCAATTCTTATGAATTGTATAGAATGTGGGACGCAAATAATCTCATGGTAATTGATGAACTCAGGCGACTGAAATACAGGCGAATTAAGACCAATAACGATTATGATTTGGCTTGTTCTTCATATATGAGAATTATTTCGGATATTTCACTCAGCCAAGAAATCATTAGCTCGACAAAGCCTCAGGAATCTCCTAAGGTTAGCTCTTCAGATTCAGAATACGATGAATTCGAGAAGCTGCTCAATGACTTCATCAATAAAGAATACGATGAAACGTTTGGCAAAGAATCAAATGATGAACAATCAGAGGATGACTTGGATGAAAGTGAAGAAGAATGGGAGTCAGACGCAGAGGAAGAGGATAACTCAACCACAGATGATGAACCTTTCCCTATTGGTGAGATTGAGCAAAACAATAACATTAGCGTCAAGGTTGAGATCCTACGTCCCATCCCTAATCCACAAGAAGAGCTAGACAAACTGGTAGGCTGCACTGATATCAAACGGCACATGGATGAGTTAGTTGCTTTAACCAGCTACAATAAGATGATTCATGAGCTGTTTCCTGACAGCAAACAGCATGCGGTTTCCTTGCACAGCATCTTTCTTGGTCGTCCTGGTACGGGTAAAACAACGGTATGCAAAATCTTCGGTTCATTGCTCCGTCAGGCAGGTGCATTGTCAAAGGGACATATCGTAGTCTGCGACCGTGGTACCTTCCTTGGTACCCTTTGGGGTGATGAGGAACGGTCAGTGAGACAAGTCTTGGAGATGGCCAAAGGCGGTGTCCTCATGATTGACGAAGCCTACCTGCTGAATGGAAAACACGATCATGACCCAGGAAAGTTGGTAATACAGTTACTGATGAACATCCTTGCCGATGAATCACAGCGTGACATTGCCGTTGTACTTTGCGGTTACAAAGAGCCGATGATGAAGATGTTGGACACGAATCCTGGTCTGCAGTCACGTTTCCCTAACAAGTTTGAGTTTACAGATTTCACAATCGATGAATTACTGGAAATAACCCGTTGTCGTGTGAAAGACTATAATTACAAGTTTACCACTGAAGCGTGGGAAAAGTACAGTATTATGTTGGCACAAGCATATAAGATGCGTGATCCAGAAACGTGGGGTAATGCACGCTTCATTGCCAACCTATTAGAGCGTATCTACATCCAGCACGCCAACCGCTGTATCAAGTATCAGCCTAAGGATAAACAAGATTTGCTGATACTCACTCCTGAAGACATCTTACCAATTGAGATTCCTCGCCAAAGAACAAGAATTGGATTTTAGTAACTGATTTATTATGAGAAGAAGAATACCTTATCGTGTATGCAGATGCTTACCCAATGGTGTTGTAACCCATCTTGAAGCCCGACTACTCAAAGACTTGGTTAATCGCGAGATTCATCCCATTAGATGTGCTGCAAGTTGCAAAGGAAAATTTATGAAAGGTCTACGTCTTGGAGATCTTTGTGCAGAAACCGGTCATTTCCTATGGGCTTTAAAGGTGTGGAGATTAACTGCCAGACTGATTGAAAGTAAGGACTGGGACGACTGGATTGATGTCCATTTCAACCCTAAGTGGTATGACCTACAAGATGTCATTTCTGAAACTGAATACGAAATGCTGCTGAAGCGATGTGGTGACTTGAAGCAAGCACTCGGATTTCCCGAAGATTACTGGTGGACTATGGAGGATGAACATTATTCTAGTCGATACTTTGGCCTTCATGCATATTACTGGTTGTTCGCCGAGAAAAATTATGGCTATTACTTTTTCGATGATCCAGAAGAATACGAGGACGAAATGAGAGAGTTGCGAAACTCCTATCTAACGGAAAAAATGTTCCTCGAAGGACAGTGCGACCATTTCCCTCTTGGTTCTTTGAGTTTCACGGAGTATTGGCATGAAAGTAGCAAGGTACACGTTGAAGACTTGTCATGGTTCGTTTTAGGACGGTAGTAGAAATACTGCCGTCCTAATTTTACTATCTATAACCCTTTTTTCTCCAAACTATCTAGCATGTTTTGTAATTCTGTCTTCATCTTATCAAGAACAGATTTTTGCAGTTCCTTATTTAGGACACAAAATAAAAAAACAAAAATGCGTGTTTTCTTAATAATTATATGTATTTTGCTATCAAACGATGAATTCAATAGTTCGTTAAAAGTTCAATATATGGCCTAACGGCTATGCCGCTTTGCCAAAGAGTTCTTTGAAAATGTGATTAATTAAAGTTTGGTTCGGTCGGTATCGGCTAGCCTCAAAAATTCGCTTTGTCAGGAAAGTATTGGTCATCAGCAACTTGAAGTTAGACATGGAATAGTCCATCCCTCTTACCTTCATCATGACCTTTGCCGGCTCAATAGATTTTTCATAGGGGTAAATGAGTATGATTCATATGAAATGCTTACCTTTCCTCTATAAAACCTAATGGGATTTCCCCGCAAGGGTAATAAAACCCACAAGAATTCATAATAGTGGGGCATGGCTATTCATCACAGCCCCTCGTCAGGTCTGTGATAATCAGATACTTTCCTCTTCGAGTTTTACTCAGACTGGGTTCCATCGCCAGCCGTACCATCGGTTAATTTGCAATCACGGGGTGTCACCACCACAAAGATAGTAGCCTTGGCACGGCTGGTATATCTTGTCACCCTTTAGTGCAGGGTGTCAAAATCATGTTGTCAAAGTCCTTATAGCTGTGGCATG